>CALHZT010000130.1 GCA_938040995.1 uncultured Pirellulaceae bacterium
GGAGCCGGCTGCGTAAAAGCTCAGGCAACATTTGGCATCTGGGCAGGTTGTGCGATGACCTCATCTGCGTGCATCTCGACAATGATTCTCACCAGCGTGGTCGCCATCGTGATTACGTTGATATGCTGCGCCATCGCCAGTCGATTCGTTGATCGTGAAGAGCAGTACCTTTTCCCTGCACAAATTACACTTTCGCTCGGAAGCATCGTGGGCGCAATGTGGTGGCTGGGGCTTTAGCGCACGAAGCAACTCTCCGATCGCGGTCGACGATGCGAATCGGACTTCACACCGCCTGGGAATCTTCGCGGTCGACGGGAGGGCGAGGCTCCGTCCGAGCCGCCGTGGCTTTTTGTGACCGAAATTTTTCTGACGGCATGAAGTTCGATTCGCATCGAGGACTCGAACAATCTGGCAATTCGCGGCTCGGACGGAGCCTCGCCCTCCCGTCGGCCGCAATCCAATCTGCCGCAACAATTTGAAAGAACTCGAAAGAATTCGAAACGCAAAGAAACTCCACTACTTCATCATTCGACATTCCTTGTTCCGTGATCGATATTTACTGAGAGCTTGACTTCTCTCAGCTTCGCTGAAAAAAATGCCCTCCCCGTCGCTGAGGCTCCAACCCTCCCAGAATTCGCTCGTACAACTCGCAAAAGGGAGGGTAGCAAGAGCGGGGGTAGCAACAGCGAAACGTCGGGACTCGTTGCCTCGTCCACTACAACCCTCTGCCTACTGACTACTGACTACTGACTACTTCCAACCCTCCGCTGGCGAACCGCCTCATACATTACAACCGCCGCAGATGTAGATACGTTCAGGCTGTCGGCGAAACCATTCATCGGCAAACCGATCGCCGTGAATCGGTCATCATGCCACGCGGGACCGACTCCCTCCGCTTCGCTACCCACAACAATCGCAACCGGCTGAGCCAGATCAACATCCACATAATGCGACTTGGCACCGACTCTCGTCACGACAACCGCCATGCCCTCACGATCAAGCCATTCGATCGCTTCCGCCGCCGAGCATGAAACCACAGGCATGCGAAACACCGTACCAAGGCTCGCCCGGATCAGATTGGGATTGAACAAGTCGCCGGTTGCATCCGTCACGATCACGGCCGATGCGCCAGCTCCATCGGCTGTGCGAATAACGGCTCCGACGTTTCCCGGTTTTTCCACCTGATCAAGAATCACGACGAGCGGCGGTGAACCGCCACCAACTTTCAGCGAATCGATCGGACGCGACTCCGCTTTTGCGACGGCCAATACGCCATCGTTCCGGTTCCCAAACGTCAGCTTTTCCCAAACGGCTTCGTTGGTTTCAAGGACCGTGTGGTTTCCGGACACGTTTAGGACCTTGAGCGCCTCCGGCGAAGCCAGCGACCGACAAACAAACAGCGTTTCGAACTCGACGCCGCCGGCGACGGCATGATTCAGTTCGCGAATGCCATCGATCACAAACTGCTTTTGTTTTTTCCGCTCGCGATGGCCCCGCAGCTTGATCGCATTCTTGACACGCTGATTCTGCAAACTCGTAACGATCATCCGGGCCACCTCGCCGCCACGCCTGCGTGCAATCGCCGCCCACTCGATGTTGTCAGGTACATACTCCGCGCCGTCGCTCCCGCACCACAGTGGCCGAAAAACGTTTGAGCCAAAATGGCCTCGGCGGCGGCTTCGTCAAAACCTGGTGAATGACAAGTCAACAAAACGAACTGCCGATTCTCGCTCGTCAGTTCCTTGCAACCGCGCAGCAAATCGTGAAGATGATCCCCAAGCTTCCACGGTTCGCCCTTGGGCCCGTGACCATAGCTTGGAGGATCGAGGATGACCGCGTTGTACTTGTTGCCTCGCTTGACCTCTCGCTGAACAAAGCGAGCCGCATCTTCGACGATCCATCGAATTGGCGACTGATCCAGCCCCGACGCCGCCGCGTTCTCACGAGCCCACGCGACCGTATTCTTCGCCGCGTCCACATGCACGACTTGCGCACCGGCCGCCGCTGCCGCCAACGTACTGCCGCCTGTGTAGGCGAAGAGATTCAGGATCTTTGGCGGTTCGGCAGCGGGATCTTTCTTCACGGACCGGGCAACCTGCCTGGCGATCCAGTCCCAGTTTCCCGCCTGTTCGGGGAAAACGCCCACATGACCAAACGGAGTCATTCGCAGTCCAAAGTTCGTGCGGCCATGACTGATCGTCCAGTCGCGGCGATTGTCGTCCTTGCTCTTTGGCAATGCCGGTTGCCACTTGCCTTCCGAACCGGCACCACGGGAAAACAGGGCAGCGGCCTCCGACCACGCGTCAGGGATGCTGACTGGCTTGCCTTCAGCCGCCGGGCAGGGGCGATCGAGCAACGTGTCGCCAAACCGTTCCAGTTTGCGGCCATTGCCAAAATCAACAAGTTCGTAATGGTCGCTGGTAAACACGGTTTTGTACTGAAGGGCATCTGGCGCACTGGGGCTGCCATCGTCAACCGGGGATTTCACATTTCAAAAGTCAGGAATAACACTTCGCTATGGATTTTCGCCGCCAAAGCGTGAGAATAGGTTAACAGGAAAACGGCTTGCGTGGGCAAGTGTTCGCAAGCGAAAACCAATCTACTCAGCCACAGATACGATGACTCAAACCATCTCCAACTGCTACCGTTTCCCGAAACTCACGGCTGGCCGGACTCCGACCACACGCAATCTGTTGATCGCGACGTTCATCGTCTGGGGAAGCTCCATGGCCGGCATGATGGATCGCTCTGCTCTGGCTCAACCGGAAGCTCACCAAGTCGCGGAAACAGACAGCGGCGACGTTTCGCAAGAGCCTTCGACGGCAATCAACAAGCTCATCGCCAACCTGGATTCGCCGCAGTGGAAAGTCCGCAGCAAATCGACCCAGCGGCTCGCGAAGATTGGCGTTCCCTCAATTCAGCCACTGCTCGCGAAGCTCACTGGCGAATGCAGTCTGGAATCGCAGACTCGCGGAATCAAAGTGCTGCAACAAATCGCCGACTCAAACGAAACGACTGCCGAAAATGCCGCCGTGGAGGCCCTTCAGTCGATCGCCGCAACGGAAAACATGCGACTGACTCGTCACGCACAAGTTGCCCTTCGCTCAGTAGCCGACAAATTCAATGACCGGACAATTCAGGAGTTCAAGGCGCTCGGAGCCGAGTTTGGAGTCCCTTCGCGATACGGAGGGTCCAATGCGACCATGGCGACCTACGCCATCAAGTTTGGCGAAAAGTGGCGAGGGACGCCCGATGATCTCCGTAAATTTCCGCTCCTGACAACCGTCGACATGATTGAGATCACGGGGGAAAAGTTTGATGACGCATTCATGATCGCGCTCGGGAAACATGCAGACCCGGAAGCGATCTGGTTGGATCATGTTGTCATGACCGACAAGGGATTCGAGGCACTGAGCGCGTTCAAGAATCTTCGAGAGGCACTCATCTGGTATACGCCGGTATCGGAAGCTTCCCTCGACGTCATTTCGAAATGGGACAAACTTAGTCAAATCCAACTTTTTGGTACCGGATTGAAGCGAGATTGTGAAAACAAGTTGGCGGTAGCAACTCCTGGCCTGTCGGTCATCTACAAGCACGGCGCGTTGCTTGGAGTGCGCCATGAACCCTTTCGGCAGCATGCGACCAATGGTGTCCGGATAAGTGTCACCGTGGGCAGCGCGGCTTCCAGAGGTAACATCCGCGAAGGCGACATCATTACTTCGTTTGACGGAAAAGAGATTGGCATCTTTCTCGATTTGCAGGATGCAATCGCCGACAAAGCAGCCGGCGATTCCGTCGTTGTAGGAGTGCTAACGAACAACGGGCGAGACGAAGCGGAAAGAACGGTAACGCTTGGCAAGTGGGAGAAGGACTAGAAGCTATTTCAAAACCTGAATCCGGAAGTTCGTAGTACCGCCTTTAGGCGGAAATTCCATACTCAATTCTGGCTAAAGCCGGTACTACGAACAGTTTTGAAATAGCTTCCAGGCTCTGCGGATCAAATGGAGAGCAGCACGGCGGTAGGCCCAACAGCACTCACTTATACACAGAACCGGACGCTAACGCGTGGCGGCTGATGGGCGTTTAAAATCGTCGCGTTCCTATC
>CALHZT010000131.1 GCA_938040995.1 uncultured Pirellulaceae bacterium
GCTATATGCAAAACGATGGGGATTCGTACTCAGGTTGGGCTAAGGCCAAATTCATCAATCGGCTATTTCGGCGAGGAAATCGGAAACGGCAGTGCCGGGCTGCACGGCATGTTTCTTTCGAAGACCATCGTTCGCGGCAGCAAGTTGGCGTTAAATCGGCAGGTCATTAGTCATGATGTTGACGTAGCGCGGTTACAACTAGAGACTCAGCGACTTCGCGTTCGCAATGATGTTCGAATTCAATTCTACGAGACACTTGCCGCTCAGAGACGGCTGGAACTTGCGAGGCAGTTTCGTGAAGTCGCAACTCAAGGCCTACAAGTGTCCAAAGACCTGGTGAATGCAAAAGAGGCCGCCCGTCCGGACGTTCTTCAATCCGAGATTCAGTTAGGGGAAGTCGACTTAGCAATACAACAGGCCCAATTCGAGTTGCAAGGCAGCTGGAATGAACTTATGGCAATCACAGGCATGCCAAGTCGAACGATAACACATCTGATCGGAGATCTGGCGACTCCGGCAATCGAGCGAAATGCAGAAATCTTATTCAGCGAAATCGCAGCCGCCAGTCCTTTGCTCCATGCAGCGTATGCTCGCGTCGAACGCGCTCGCGCAAACATCGGGCGACAACATGCACAGGCCATCCCGAACGTTAACGCACAGCTTGGTGTAGGGCATGACAATGGAACGGGAGATGAGTTTGCCAATGTTCAATTTAGTCTCCCTATACCGTGGCACAATCAGAACCAAGGGAACATCCAAGCCGCAGAGGCCGACTATCAAGAGGCAATGCACAATGCACAACGAATTGAGATGCAAATTCGGCAAGGAATCGCTCGTGTGTTGCGAGAGTTTCAAATCGCTCAGGCGACTGTGGCGCAGTACGAGTCTTCCATCATTCCGAAATCAAAAGAGTCGTTGGAGTTGCTAGTCAAAGCGCAGGAGGCAGGGGAGTTTGATTTCTTGCGCGTTTTGACCGCGCGCCGAACGTATTTTGACGTCCAAAATCGTTACGTATCGGCGTTGGGACTTCTCGCCCAAGCCAATGTGAAAATGGATGGACTGTTGCTTTCTGGTGGCTTATCCAATGTCGGCGCCTATGACGTAGACGATGGTTTGAGAGGTCAAGCGTTGAGTGGCCAATAAGGAACTCCAATCGACCGAAGGGGCCATGAATTCACGAAATGTTGTCGCTTAAAGGTCAGTAATACCAGTAGACGACGTAATCCCCCGACGATATAAGTGAATGATCGGGATTTGACGTCCATTTGCCTGAAGAGCTCAAAATGTTGCACAGTGCCGTTAGCATCGCGACCATCACAGCCATGGTTTTTCATGCGCTGCTGGGATGTTGCTGGCATCATGCCCATTCAAACGCCACCCACGATGGTGTCGGCCTGGTCCAATCGGCGCAGCAATGTTGCCCATGCAGTGATCACGAAACGGATGGCTCCGATGAAGAGCACAATGGCTGTGACGAGCCAGATTGCTCGTTCTTTGCTGACGGGCGAAGCGAACAGCTTTCTGCGCCCGCTCGTGACCTTTGCTCATTCGAGGCATTGGGCATTTGCAAGGACCTCGGTGAGCTGTCTGTTTCGCGGCGGCGCGTATGTCGCGTCGCTGCGCATAGTTCTCTTCCATCGCCATCGCGCATGTGCGCGCAAATTCAAGTTTGGCGTCTCTAAACGCCTCTTTCGCATCATCGTAGATCCATGTCGTTTTAAATGGCGGCAGACTTTGCGATTAGAATGCGAACCGCTTATTTCACGATGACATGACGCGCCGCCGAAGCTGCGCATTGGGCTCAATCGTGAAGAACACAGTTTCTTCCCAGCGGATGTTAGTTGATGAAAATTCGTATACCAAAAATTCCAACCAAATGGCTTTGGTTAGGCGGCACGCTCGCGGTCGTTGTCATCGGAGCGTTCACATCGCAACATTGGTGGCCGATGACGACAGGCTGGGTGAACCAGACCGTGGCCTATTTTCGAACTGGCGAACAAATGCCCGGCGCGGAAAGTGAAGTGAGCAACGCCGATGCAACCGACCCTCACGCCGGGCACGATCATGCGGCGCATGGCGGGCACGACGAGGCAACGTCGCTAGAATTGTCCAATCAAGCGTTGCGAAACGTTGGACTATCTCCGGACCAGATCCAACCGGTCAAACTTGAGACATTTCAAAAGTCGATTACCGTGCCAGCTGTTATTGTCGAGAGGCCGGGGCGGACGGTGATTAAAGTCGCCACACCAATGACGGGTGTCGTCAAACAAGTGCACGCCGTGCAGGGCGAAGCAGTTGAGCCGGGCTCAATCTTGTTTCAGATTCGACTAACACATGAAGACTTAGTTCAGGCCCAGACGAGATTCCTGGAAGCACTGGGAGAGCTCGACGTCGAGCAGCGAGAGATCGCGCGGCTTCAAGAAGTAACACGCAGCGGTGCTGTCGCGGGGAAGATTCTGCTAAACCGCGAGTATGCACGGGACAAACTGAATTCATCGCTGCGAGCGATGCGTGAAGGACTCCGACTACATGGATTGTCGAATCGACAGATCGACCAGATGGCCAGCGAACGACGCTTGCTACGCGAGTTACAAATTGTGGTGCCCTCTGCGGACGATGAGGAAATTGACCAGCTGCGACTTTCGCAACAACCGGTCCGACCTGTTGGATTCACCCAAGACTCATCGTTGGCCCCTGACACCTCCGCGCCGCCGACAACCCCCACTCCCTTGGTGCTGCAGCAAGTCAATGTCTTTAAGGGGCAATCGGTCAAAGCCGGTGAGACGCTTTGCTCCATTGCCGATTATCAAGAACTGTACATCGAAGGTCTCGCGTTTGAGCAGGACGTCAACCAGCTGCGACGGACGTCCGAAGAAGGCTGGAAGGTCGATGCTCTCTTCGGGCAGGCCAATCCTGATACAAAAACTGTGCAGGGATTGGAGATCGCATATTTGAGCAATCAGATTGATACAGAGTCACGCACCCTAAAGTTTTATGTGCGACTGCCGAACATTGTCGCAAAAGACCGGCGTGACAATGACGACCGATTCGTCGAATGGAAGTACCTTCCCGGACAACGACTTCAACTACGCATTCCCGTCGAAGAATGGCAGGAGCAAATCGTATTGCCAGTGGAGGCGGTCGCTAATGAAGGCGCGGAGTCATTTGTTTTCCAGCAAAACGGAGCGCATTTTGATCGCGTACCCGTCCATGTGAAATACCGTGATCAGCATTCAGCGGTCATCGAGAACGATGGGTCGCTTTTCCCTGGCGATGTTGTTGCCCGTCGCGGCGCCCACCAATTACAGATGGCATTAAAGAACAAGGCAGGCGGAGGAGTCGATCCCCACGCGGGACACAATCACTAAAACCGAATCTCCGTTCCTCTTAGCACCGTAAAGAACTCATGCTCAACGCCATCATCCGATTCGCATTGAAACAACGACTACTGACGATGGCTGCTGCGCTGTTTCTCGTTGGCTTTGGCACTTGGCAGGCAGTTCGCGCACCCATTGACGTGTTTCCGGATTTGAATCGTCCACGCGTTGTCATCATGACCGAAGCCCCTGGAATGGCACCCGAAGAAGTCGAAGCGCTGATTACGTTCCCTTTGGAAACGGCCATGAACGGCGCAAACGGTGTCCAGGCGGTTCGTAGTTCGTCGGGCGTAGGTATGTCGGTCGTCTATGTGGAATTCGAATGGGGCACGGACATTTACAATGATCGTCAGATCGTTAACGAACGCTTGCAACTGGTGACTGAGCGGCTGCCAAAGGGGGTTCAACCGCAACTTGCACCCATCTCGTCGATCATGGGTCAGATCTTGATGCTTGGTATGTGGAGCGAGGACGAATCCAGTGACGCGCTTGAATTACGCACTTTGGCGGACTGGGTTGTTCGTCAGCGACTGCTTACGATTCCAGGCGTGTCGCAAGTTTTTACGATGGGCGGCGGACGCAAGCAATTTCAAGTCCTCGTAAATCCTGACGAAATGTTGCGATACGGAGTAACCCTTCACGATGTGAAGCAGGCTGTTCAGGATAGCAACGAAAATGCGACCGGTGGCTATCTAGATGAGCAAGGACCCAACGAGCTATTGGTGCGAGCATTGGGACGCGTGCAGTCGATTGACGATCTTCAAAAGGTAGTCGTAGCCTTTCGACATGGAAAACCAATCACGCTGTCGCAAGTTGCTCGGGTGATGGAAGGCCCGCAGGTAAAACGCGGTGACAGTGCCGCATTTACACGAGGCGAAGACGGTGAGTTCTCCGGAGGGCCCGCAATCGTGCTGACGATCAACAAGCAACCCGCCGCCGACACGCGAGAAGTAACTGACGCGGTGATGGAAGCAGTTGCCGAATTACAACCGTCACTGCCCGAGGCCTTGAAGATCCTACCACTTTATTCACAGAAGTCGTTCATCGACCGTGCGATTGAAAATGTCGTCGAGGCACTTCGCGATGGTGGAATCCTCGTTGTGATCATTCTGTTCCTCTTCCTAATGAACTTCCGAACGACCTTCATTACGTTGACGGCGATCCCGCTGTCGCTGGTTTGCACGGCCATTGTTTTCAGCATTTTCGATCTGTCTATCAACACGATGACGCTGGGAGGATTGGCAGTTGCGATTGGCGAATTGGTTGATGACGCAATCGTCGATGTGGAAAACATTTTTCGAAGGCTGAAGGAGAATCGTCAATTAGCAAGTCCGAAACCAGCGCTGGTCGTGGTGTTTCGAGCCAGCGTGGAGATAAGAAACTCGATTGTATTTGGCACGATGATCGTGATTTTGGTTTTCGTGCCTTTATTCGCACTGTCAGGAATGGAAGGCAAGCTTTTTGCGCCACTTGGTATCGCTTATATCGTTTCGATTCTTTCCTCGTTGCTCGTCTCCCTTACCGTAACACCCGTACTCTGCTATTGGCTGCTGGGGCACCAAAAAGCTGCGGTAGAAGAGAAGGATGGTTTTGTCTTGCGCGGCCTGAAGTGGATTGGTGACAAGGTGATTCGCTTTAGTCTTCGTTTTCCACAGTTCAATTTACTTGCGACGCTCGTTGGTGTGGGCTTGGCTGCATTATTCGTCTCTAGCTTGGAACGTGACTTTCTCCCGCCCTTCAACGAGGGCGTAATGCAGCTAAATGTTGTGCTGCCGCCTGGGACGTCGCTGCAGACATCCACCAACATCAACCGAAAGGTCGAAGAGCGATTGAAGGAGATCGAAGACGTACTTCAGTTCGTAAGGCGGACGGGTAGAGCAGAACTCGACGAGCACGCCGAAGGCGTGAACATGAGTGAATATATTGTCGAGCTCGATCCTGAGTCGGCTCGAAACCGCGAACAGCAGTTGGATGAAATTCGCGAGGCGATGGCGGACATTCCAGGCATCGTTACGGCCGTCGAACAGCCAATCGCGCATCTAATCTCTCATATGCTATCGGGCGTTAAGGCGCAGATCGGTATCAAGATATACGGTGACGATCTCGATATGCTGCGGCGCAAGGCGCAAGAAATGCAATCTGCAATGCAATCGGTCGCCGGAGTCACAGACCTGCTAGTCGAGCCCCAGGTGGTCATCCCGCAATTACGAATCGAACTCGACCGTGACAAACTGTTGTTATACGGACTCACCCCCGTGGAAGTGAACGAATTCATTGAAACTGCGATGAATGGGCAAGTAGTCTCGGAGATTTTGATCGGTCAAAGAACCTTCGACCTGCTCATCCGCATGGATGAGGAATACCGTGAAAATATTCAATCGCTCCGGCGCCTGACGATCGACTTGGATGACGGAGGCAAAGTGCCCTTGGATTCGGTCGCCAATATCTATGAGTCAGGCGGACCAAATACAATCAACCGCGAGAAAGTGCGGCGGCGGATAATTCTTCAGTGCAATGTGTCCGAACGCGGCGTCGTGGATGTCGTGCACGACATACAACGGCGCGTACAGCCCGTCGTTGAATCGCTGCCTCCTGGGTCGTTCGTTGAGTACAGCGGGCAATTCGAAAGTCAACAGTCGGCGACAAAGGTCATTGGCGCCCTATTTGGTGTTGCGATGATTGGCGTATTTCTCGTGTTATTCACGATGTTTCGGTCCGTAAACCTGTCCTTGCAAGTTATGGCGGCATTGCCGATGGCATTCATCGGCTCCGTTGCCGCTTTGGTCATCACTGGTCAAACGCTAACGGTCGCGGCGATGGTTGGATTTATATCATTGGCGGGCATCGCATCACGCAACGGCATCTTGCTGCTCAACCACTATTTGCATTTGGTCCAGTACGAAGGCGAAACCTGGACCAAAGAAATGATCGTGCGCGCTGGACTGGAGAGACTGGCGCCCGTGCTAATGACGGCACTTACATCAGGCATTGGATTGGTGCCCCTGGTATTGGCCGCCGGTGAGCCCGGCAAAGAAATTCTCTACCCAATCGCTACGGTGATTCTGGGAGGGTTAATAAGTTCCACGTTACTAGATTTCTTTGTTCACCCGGCGCTCTTTTGGCTGTTTGGCTTGAAAGCGGCGGAAAGAGTTGTCAGTCAATCGCAAACAGATATTGCGCTGACTGAACATGACTAGTAGCACGTTACCAACGAGGACATTGTGTGCTGCTTCAAGATGGCAAACGTCGTGAAAAACACCGGTTCTCGCCCATGAAGGCCCATTAATTCGTTCCGGCTTAAGAACCGTCAATTACAGTTAGTTTCTATGAAGTTCACACTCAGAATATCCATCATTTTCAAGGAATCAACGATGCAGACTCGATCAACAATTTTCTCACTCGGTTTAGGCATAATGATCGCCATCCTTTCCGGATGCGGTGCCGAGCCGGGAACAAACACATCTAGCGGCGGTAAGGCCGAAACGGAAGCTGTCGATGCCCACGCGGGGCATGCTCATCCCACGGAGGGCCCTCATCATGGCGACCTTGTGGAACTCGGCAACGAGGAATATCACGCGGAAGTTGTCCATGACGAAGACGCAGGCACGATCACCATTTACGTTCTCGATGGTGCCGTTTCAAAGCAGGTGCCCATCGAGGCGACCGAAATCACAATAAACGTGAAACACGACGGACAACCTGAGCAGCACAAGTTGGCGGCTGTGCCGGACGCAACTGATCCATCCGGAAAGTCATCCCGCTTCGTTTCCAACAACACAGAGTTAGCCGAACACCTGGATGAAGAAGGGGCCGAGGCGCGACTCGTGTTAACTATCGACGGTAAGTCATTTCGCGGAGTCATCGCTCACAATCACGACCACGACCACGACGAGCATGATGACCACCCTGAGCATGATGACCACGACGGACATGACCATGACGAGCACTAAATCGACGATCACTGCATGGGAAAAGCTCGCTTCAAGAAGCGGCTGAAATTCCTAATAGCACGGCGCGTCGCGCGCGGCTGGGTATACACGGCGAAGCAATAACGTCGATCCCGAAAACGCATCGTGAATTGCCTGTCATGATTTAAGAAGTCGCAGGCCGTTCCCGATCACGAGCAGTGAGGCTCCCATGTCCGCTGCGATCGCGGCCCAAAGCGAGGCGGATCCGGTGAACGCTAGAGCAACAAACAACACTTTGACGGCTAGTGAGAAGCAAATGTTTTGACGGATGATACTCAACGTGCGACGTGAATGGCGAATCAACCACGGCAACTTTGACAGATCGTCGGACATCAAGGCTATGTCGGCCGTTTCGATCGCCGCATCGCTTCCGGCGGCTCCCATAGCGAGTCCGAGTGAGGCTCTTGCCAGCGCCGGAGCATCGTTGACCCCATCGCCGATCATGGCGACGTATTTGTATTGCTCGACCAATTGCGCGACCGCTGTGACTTTGTCTTCCGGCAATAACTCGGCGTGGACTTCGTCGATTCCTGCTTCGGCCGCAATGGCTCTGGCAGTACCTTCATTATCACCAGTTAACATCACTACCTTTTCGATACCGGCAGCGTGCAATTCGTCGATGGCATTGCGAGTCTCTTCGCGGATTGCATCAGCAAGCGTGATGAAACCACAGACGTGTTCATCATTGCCTACGACGACGACCGTTCGCCCCGCTTCCTGCATAGACTCAAGCTGCTTGTGAACCTCAGGTGTTTCCTGCTCACGTTGTTCCAAGTAACGATGGGACCCAAGCCAAAACTGCTTTCCGTCAATAACACCTGCCGCTCCTTTGCCTTGGATCGTTTCAAATCTGTCGGCAGGGGCAAATTGAATGTTTCGGCGTTTCGCCTCATCGACGATAGCACGCGCGAGAGGATGATTGCTGTTGAGCTCCAATGCGCCTGCTCGCATCAGCAGTTCGGATTCATCGTGGCCATTCATTGGTACGACATCAACTACGGCGGGTGCTCCCTGCGTAAGCGTGCCTGTCTTGTCCATCGCGATGGCTTTAAGTTGAGCGGGCAACTCGATGAAGACTCCGCCTTTGATGAGAACTCCGTTACGGGCCGCCGCCGACAAGGCAGCCACAACACTAACGGGAGTCGAAATCACCAGCGCACACGGACAGGCGATTACTAGTAACACCAGCGAGCGGTAAAGCCAATCCGACCACTGACCACCAAAAGCCAGCGGCGGGATCACCAGCACCAACAGTGCCACGATCATGACGACTGGCGTGTAAACAGCCGCAAACTTCTCAACCCACTTTTCCGAGGGCGCGCGTTTGGAACCGGCATCACCCACCATTTTGATGATGCGTGCCAGCGTCGTATCGTCGGCGGCTTTGGTCGTTTCGATTTCCAGCAAGCCGTCTCCATTGATGGTCCCGGCAAACACTTCGTCGCCTGATGTCTTTTCAACGGGAACGCTTTCTCCGGTGATCGGCGCCTGATTGACTCCACTGATACCGCTGATGACTCGACCATCAAGGGGTATTTTCTCACCGGGACGAACGACTACGGTTGAGTTGACGGGCACATCTGCTGGAGCCACGTCCTTGACCTTGCCTTTTTCATCGCGGAGGTGTGCCGTGGGCGGCGACAAGTCCAAGAGTGACGCAATCGCTCGACGCGCCCGACCAACACTCCACGACTCCAGCAACAAGGAGAAGGAAAACAGAAACGCAACCGTCGCACCCTCAAACCATTCGCCGATCAGGATCGCTCCAATCACGGCGACTGACATCAAGAGGTTCATGTCGGGACGCATCGAAACGAAGGATCTCCACGCCTTTTCCAGAACCATCAGCAGTCCGGCAGTAATACCGACGCAGTAAAACACAATGGACACCAGCGGAATGGTGTCCGCATCGCCCGCGTTCCACAGTTGCAGAATTAATCCGGCAAGCCCGAACAACCCGCTCACAGCGGTCAGCGTCGAACGCTGATGCCGTTTCCAGAATGAATGGTCTTCAGTCGGACGATCACCATCCTGCCATGGCTCAGACGTCAGACCAGTTCGCTCAATAGCAGCCAGCACATCCGCGTGAGTCACGTCCAGCGACGACGCATCGACGGTCAGCTTGCCGTTAAGTAGATCAAAACTCAGTCGCTCGTCCTCACCCAAAAGCGGAACTAGTTCACGCTTGAGAAGTGACACTTCCTCAGCGCAGTCCATGCCATAAATGCGTAGCCGAAATGGTTCATCTACTGCTTGACTCATCTATTCCTCCTGACCTGGTGATTTCATTCGGGCATTTCCGTAGTCGTTCGATCAGCCATCCGACAAGGTTAGCCACAGCCTACAGTCCAACGAGAACCAAGCGAATTCAATTCGCAAATCTATCAGTCGCAATGACATATTATGATGAAGGAATTCGCGTTCTAACTCGCCGCTCCAAATGCTCAATTAGCAATGGAAGTGCGTCTTCGTAAACGATGATGTCGTCGATACCGGCCATGCTTAGCCACGTGTCGAGAGCGTTTGGCTGCTCTGGAGCGTAGATCCACACCGTCCGGCCTGCGTCTACGATCTTTAATTTGGCCGAGGTGAGCCAGGCACTCTCGTCTGGCTGGGTACCGTTGACCAAAACAAGTTCCGCTTTATGGGGGACGACCTTGCTTGCGAGTTCCGTTGCGTTTTTGGCTTGGCAAGTAACCAATCCATTCTGCTTCAAGAGTTGAGCAATGGCAGCATACACCTCATCGCGAAACTCTACGACAATCACAGTACTAATTGTCGCGTTATCGCGATTTGATTTGCTTGGTTGGTGCAGTCTTCGATAGCGATTGTTGTGGAAGCTAATACTCTTGGCGTGACCATCAAGGCCATGCATTTCGCACGTAGAGGTTATCATGGCAAACTCCTTTATCTTTACTTGCAAATGAGGAGACGCGCCCGACATTCCTGGCCATGCGTTGTTAAAACGCCCAGGATGTCAGGGGACGCGACTTTGACGAATCAAGAGAATCCATTCCTGTCGAATGGGCCGCCTCTCGGCGACCTATCGAGAGGCGGGAGGACGAATTCAAGCCAAGAAGCGGCAGAAGAGGATACATAGGGCCAATGGCGACCAAGTATCATTTGCCCGAGTAAAGCGAAGTTGCCCCAGTGAGCGAGGGACTGGTTTCGCGGATGCCCGATGTGAATGGGTGACGGTGAATTGCACTAAATCGGTTGATTCAGCCGCCACGTCTGACGGTGGCAGAATTGCGATGATCGGTGCACGGTGACTTTGACAACTGCAAGGTTGTGACGGCGTGGGGCTGCTTTCGCTACTCGCAGCGCAACATGTTACTGAGCTGCTGGTAGAACCAATCGTGTGATGTTGACCATTTAGTTCAGCATGGCAAGCACAATAATTTGTGCAATTCGTGATAGCCTCAGAGCAAGCGCACGGACCTTCCAATGCCGCGTGGCACGTTAGCAAAAGCGCGAGGCAAAAGGCCACGACCTTCCGAACAGTTGCTATCAGTCGAAACATACTAACGCCAACAATCATTGAATCGGAATGGGTGGGAATCACTCAACATCTATCGTCGAGCCTTGATGGTTTTCTATGGGCATCGGCATTTAGTGATCGTGGTCGTCGTTGTGCTGGACCTCGAAACCTGCCGACTCCAGCCACTTGATCCAGCTGACCGCCGCATTGTGGTTCGGGAGTTCAACAGCGGTCCATTCGGGACAAGCGAAACGAATATCTGTATGTCCGGCGTGGTTCGCCTTCTCGACCTTGCAGCGTAGTGCCGTTGTCAAGACGACAAACTCGTCAGCCTGTTCGGGCTGATCGAAATGCTGAGTAAGCCAAGCCGGGGCGCGGTACAGGACCACCTCGTCGTGGGACGCGGCTTGGCCGTGTTCGTTGCCATGGTCGTGCCCTTCATGGTCGTGCCCTGCGTGGTCGTGCCCTGCGTGATGGTCGTGTTTGTCGTGGTCAGGGCTGTGTCCGTGAAGTGTCTCAAAGCCAGATGTACGCAGCCAATCTTCCCATTGGTGCGCAATCGCATCTGATTCGACCCGTAAGGGTCGCCAACCCCGAAGGCGATATGCGACGTCGATGTGGCCATCGTGCTGGTCAGTTCGCACTTCTGCGCCAAGTTTTTTTAGTGTGTCCGTGTGCTTTTGTGCCTTTGCTTGATCATCGAAGTGTTCTGTCCGCCATTTATCAAGGCGATGGGCGATCACAAATGTTTGCTTGCCTTCCTTGCCAGCTGGCTGGGCGTGCACGGCACTATCAAACGAAATGCTCAGCAGGGCGACCGTCAGTAATACTATTGTTCTCATCACTTTTCTCCTTGGATAACTATTTCTGTAATGACAGGAATTCTTCGGCAGCGGAATTGCTCGCGGTACAACACAGCGTTGGTTGAGCCAGAACTCCAAGAGCGCAAATCTCTCGTCTGCCGATGACTACGTTCGCTATCGGGTAAAGGGTCTCCATGCCCGGTTCGCCCGCCGCCAATGCTAGCGGCGCACGTTCGATGCCCGGCGTCAATGCACTGTGTTTTTGTCACCCTTGACCTCGCCGTGTCGTCGATCGGCTGTATTGTCTCGAAATGCTCTCTTTGGAAATCTTAGGCGTGACGTAAAGCGGAAACGATTTCGGTTCGTGAAGCGTGCCATCCGGGAGCAAGACCGGCGAGCAGCCCCACCACCACGGACACTACTACACCTTGCATAGCCAGCGGCAGCGAAGGCTCAAACGCGATCGTGACTCCTTCCGCTGCGATCGACATGCCAGTCGAAGACAAAAGCAATACGCTTCCCGCGACACCCAGGATGCCCCCGATCGTGCTAAGCAACAGACTCTCGGTCAGCACCAATCCGAAGACTCGTAGCGGACGGAGTCCCAACGTCTGTAGCACAGCGTGCTCCTTGATTCGATCCTGTACCGACATCACCGTCGTCGTCGCCACCAGCGAAAGCACTAAGCCGACACAGGCGTAGCCGAGCCAGTGCACAAAGCCAATCAGTTCCGCGAGGTCGGCCAGGGTATCCGCTTGGAACATTCCTTTGGTGCGAGTGGTCGTTCCAACGGGTCCAGCATGAAACGCCTGGTCAATCTGTTTTGCCAGAGCCTCGGGGTCAGCAGTGTCGTTGAGATGTACTTCCAACATGGTTACGGTGCCTACATCGTTCGCGCCCCGTGCCCGTTGCAAGAACTCCAGTTGGGTGAAAATAAGGTTGTTTTCCGCGGCAGATGGCGACTTGAAAACACCCTGCACGACAACGGAAACATCGCCAATGGTGAATTTGTCGCCGACACTCAATCCTCGCCGTGTTGCGACATCAATGCCAACAAGGGCAGCGTCGTCTTGGTCGGAAAAGGCGGACCAGTTGCCCGATTGCAAATCAATGTCACGCCATGCCTTTAACTTCTCAGGGGGCAAGCCCTGAAACACAATCGCATCAAGGCTGGCTCGGCAGTTATTCGTAAACACTTTGACCGGCACCACCTCTTGCACACCCGGCAATTTTGCGATGGTGCTTTCGTAGTCCTGCGGCAGTCGACTGCTTTGCGGGCAGAACCGGTTTTCTTGGAAGACAATCAGAGTCCGTCCGGCATCGTCGCCGGAAGTCAGTGCGAGCATCCCTTGCTGCACCGCCCCAATAAAGCAAAACACCAATAGCGCCACTGCCGTGCCACTCACTGTGAGCAGTGTTCGAGCGCGGTGACGCCACAAGCTCTTAAAAACGTAGGGGATGAATTTCAACATGACTTGGCAGTCCTTGGCGTTGCTGCTGCAACAAAGTTGTTTCGGGTTAGGCGGTGTGTAGTTTGGCAGTCTGAAGTTCTTTACCGTTCTCCATCAGTCGCCCCCGTTCTAATCGGATGCGGCGCCTGGCTCTCTCACCCGCGTCCGCATCGTGCGTGACCATCAACAGCGTCATGTCGAGCTCTTCGTTCACACGACTTAGCAGTTGGAGAATCTGTTCGGTGGTCTCGTCGTCCAGGCTGCCCGTTGGCTCATCGGCAACTACCACCGTCGGATTGGAAACAATCGCCCGCGCGATACCGACTCTCTGCTCTTGACCACCCGACATTTGACGCGGGTAGTGCTTGGCCCGCGAAGTGAGGTCGACTGCTTCCATCGCTATTGCGACGCGTTTTCGCCGCTCGGATGCCGACATTGGCAAGAGCAGCAGTGGCAGCTCGACATTTTCATAAGCTGTCAGCACCGGAATGAGATTGTGCGTCTGGAAAACGTAGCCAATGTTAGCCGCTCTCCAGTCGGCTAGTTTGCCGCGAGAGAGCCTCGTGATGTCGGTCCCCGCGACGATGATCTTGCCAGCCGTAGCTTGGTCGATGCCAGCGATCAGATTCAAGAGCGTACTCTTGCCTGAACCACTGGCACCCATGAGCGATACATAGTCGCCTTCTTCAATCGAAAGACTAACACCGTCCAAGGGACGAATTGTCTCCTCGCCGTTGGCGTATTCTTTGGAGACATCAATGACTTCGATTAGTGGCATGTCATTATCCTATTTTGAGTTGGCATCCAGTGCTGACCTAGTTAGCAACTGAGGCGGTCTGGGGGGGAGGTTGAGCAGCACTGGGATTCCACTGTCCAGTGGAGAGGGTTCGATCTTCAGCCGTAACACGAACACGAGTTCCTTCCGAAACGGATTCACGTCCTGCGACAATCAGCTTGTCAGTCGGCTGGAGACCGTTTGTCACTTCGACCAGCCCACCCTCAGTCGAGCCGCGAGAGACCTCAACGGTTCGTCGCTCGGCGAGACCAGTCGTAAGATTCACAAGCCAAACGAAGGATCCTTGTTCACCACTTGCGACCAACGATTGCGGAACGAAAAGACGCAACGGCGATTCATCAACGTCTTCTTGGACAACCACGGAGGGCGGTGCGAGGAAGGTCACCTTGCCGAGCATTTCGGGCTTGATGACTTCCGGGGGATCAATCACGGCAACTTTCACTTGCAACGTGTTCTTTTGAATGTCCGCACGTGTGGTCACGGAAATCACTTCGCCAGGAATGGATTCCGCCAAGGCCGCTGTCTCAATAAGCGCTGGTTGGCCGATCTGTACTTGGGGGACATCCTCCAATCGAACATCGACTCGAATTTGGAGCATGGCCGGATCGTAAAGGCTGGCAACCGAACTCGATCCTTGTTCTGAGTGAGGATTGATTCCGGAGAGCCGCTGACCAGGCCGAGACTGTACGCTCAATACACGGCCAGAGATCGGTGAACGTACAATCATTCGTTCCAGTCGAAGTTCAGCTGTCTTAACGGCTAGATGAGATTGCTGCAAACGCGCCTTCATTACGGCGAGATTCGCCTCGGCTTCTGCAAAGACACGTTTTTCCTCGCTGAGAAGCCGGAGCTTTTCGGCGAGTGCCACCCTCTTTTGACACAGCGATTTAAGTTGCTTCTTGAGTGATGGTTCGCGAGCGGCTAGCTCCCGCACAGCGTTACTGGCAGTTGCCAGCTCGGCTTTTGCCTCACGCAAGAGACGGCCAGCGATCGCGTCGCCTGCGGCCTCTTTGCTGCGCACATTATTAGCAGCCAATTGCTCGCGGGTTCGCGCCGCCTGTACAGCGAAGGGTAGGTTGTCGTGCTCGCGCCGCACCTGCGACAACATCGCCTCAGCTTCAGCGAGCGCTGCTTGTTGACTTACCGGCATAGCGAGCTCAGTCTTCGCGGCGATGAGATTCCCCTCCGCCCGGCGCACCTCTGCTTCTTGAATGGCGTGCCGAGCCTTCGCTTCGTCCAACGCGAGACTGGCATCCACATCAATTAACCGCGCAATGGGCTCGCCTTTCTTTACTGACTGACCTTCAATTACCAACAAGTCTTGAATCACTCCTGAAGCTAGCGACGAAGCAATAACGGGTGTTGGCCGTGGCTCAACCCATCCCGCCGCCTGAAATAGCGGGGTTCCTTCCCGTTTGATCTCGGCCCGACTAACGACCACCGGGGCAACCGTGATCGCCTGTGCTGGCAGGAAGCTGTCACGTGCCGCCCAGCCGAAGAGGCCCAGAAAGCCCACCAGAATTCCCAGTGGCAGGACATATTTGGTGAACCATGAACGTTTGGCCTGAAGGGCCTTCTCATTCGCTGGAGCGCCGCGGTCGACAGCCAACTGGCTCAAATCGAGTTGTGATGTTTTTTCTGACATGATTTTGGATGACTTTCGCACCACTCTGATTGGAGCCCTTCGTTGAAGGCGCTGACGATACTAGATTGACTTGATAGCTTCGACGATCGGAAGCCGCATCGCTTTGAGTGCGGGCGGCAAAGCGCCGACAATACCCAACAGCGCTGCAACTCCACACGCGACGGCAATTCCTACGCTGTCTACCGTGAGCATAAATGCACCCATCGTGAAGCGAACGGCGGCCCCGTCCACAACAAATATTCCGATGACGCACGCTATGATTGCTCCAGCACAAGCCAAGAGCGTCGCCTCTTGAACCAGCGTCAGCAGAATCGCACGACGACGAAAGCCCATCGCTTGGAGCGTCGCTAGTTCTCGGACCCTGCCCACCACCGCACCGTACATGGTGTTGAGGCCAGCGAAGATTCCCGAACCGGCGACGAGCGCTACAACAACCCAGCCCAACATCCGTACCGGCTTGTAGTGTTTCTGCAACGCTGCGTAGTAGGTGCTTTCGGAAATCGCCTTCAGTTCCAAATCAATCCGCTCGCGGCAAAACAAATCAACATCTGCCACGCCATCTGGCGAGTCCATGCTGACCGCGACCAAACTAAGGTCTTGCCGTTTGAGTGACGTTTGCAGATCCGCAAGCGGCGCCCAGATCTCCGACTCAAAGGCCGAGCCAGCAGCCGTGAACCGTCCGCTAATCTTCCAAGTCTCACCATCGAATTCAATCTGCTGGCCGACCTCAAGATCATCCTGAATAGCTCCAAGTTTCGAATGAGCCAATCGGCCAACCATCACTTCACCGCTTTGTGGCCAGCCGCCGTCGATCAGTTGCACCTTCCCTCGCACGAGTGGCGCGCTGGTGGTGACTCCGCGAACCAAACCCATACCCGGTTCATTCATA
>CALHZT010000132.1 GCA_938040995.1 uncultured Pirellulaceae bacterium
TCGGGATTCTCGTTGTATGCGACTCGGGCCATGCCGAAAATCGCGGACGAGAGCGGACGAGTCGTTTTGTCGTTCTCGGTAACGGCCTGAGCATCACGAGTCACAAAGTAAACCTTCGTCGCGAGGCCAAGCTCAGCCAGAACATGAGACAACTTGAGAGCACTCAAGACGCCGGTCTGCTGGGCCGCGTTAATCTCGGCTTCGCCGAGCTCTGGATTATCCGAATGATCGAGGCTGAGACAGTGGACAATGCCGTGCAGCTGATCCACGCTCGAAAGCGCGATCTTCAGATCCGATTCGCCAGTCGAATCCGCGAGTGTGATCGTAAAATCGCCGTTCTCGCCCGCCTTGAACTCATCACCAATCGCTAGGCGAAGGACATTCGCTCCCCGCGAATTCAGGTTGGCGGCCAAGGCTTCGCCGACATTGCCGGAATCGAGAAAAACGGCAAACGTCTGACCGGTGACTGGATCGATTTGATCCTCAGGTGTTGAGACCGGCGGCTCGGACGGAGCCTCGCCCTCCCGAGCCTCTTCATCGGCAGATGCCCAGATGTAGTTGTACAGATTCGCTTCGACATCATTGTCGTCTCGAATATGCTCCATCGGTTCGGTACGGAAGTCGAGGATATCGGCGACTCGATTACCATCGTCGTCGTAGACGTGGATATCAAAGCTGATCATGTCCTCGGTGAACACCTTCTGCTTGCCATAAGCCCAGAAACGATCCGGCACTTCACTACGATAGAAGCGGACGCGACCCAGTCGACGAGGCAGGTACAGATTCTTGCTCGCAGCCGTGTTCTCCGGCGCGTCGATCGCGGCTTTACCAACCTGCAAACATGCGTCGAGCAGAATCGGGTGGAAGTGATGCCCCGGCTCGCAGTTGACTTCGCCTGTCGGGATCGGCACTTCAATCAGGGCTTCACCACGATCGTGATGAACATTGCTAATCAACTTGAAGTGTGGCCCGAAGTGGAAACCGGCTTCGTCCAGTTCCTTGTAATACTGGTCGTGACCCGTGTGCTTCGGCAACCGTTGAATGAGCGCCTGCAAGTCGATTTTTTCTGGCGTGTCCGATTGATAAAGAGTCAATCGACCTTCAACGTGTAGATCCCAGTCCTTGAGATCCGTCGAACTCTTGATCGTGTACGTCTTGTCGATCTCGTTGAACTCAATGCGGACAGTCGGAACGGCTTCTTCGCTTAGGAAGAGCGCTTTTTTCACAACCATATCTTCGACTGTGTATTCCTGATCCGGATAAACGGCACGCGCGAGCGCGAGCGAAATCTCACCGTAACCGGCAGCCGGAAACAGGATGCTGCCCCAGAACCGGTGGCTTTCCAGGTAAGTGAAAATCCGTGGGTCCATCTGGAATTCCCACGTCGGATTGCCGGCCTCGATTTTTTTGCCAAGCAGTGGATGCGCACTTGGTTCAATACGGTTGTTGCGACAAGCTTCGCCTTCGAGCCAGAACCGGTCACGATTCCAGGGATAGCGTGGCAGACGCAGGAAACGACCCGCCGACTGGTTCAGCGAAGCCCAGTCGACTTCGATACCGTAGTTGTGCAAGCCGGAAAGATTCGCAAGCAACTCCTGCGACTCATCCGTTTTACGGCGCAACGAGTGGAACACGGCGCCTTTGACGCTCTGTGCCTGCAACGCATCGTTCAGTGGATTCCGCAACGCGGGATGCGGCCCCAGTTCGACGAACAGGTCGTCGCCGCCACGCACGATGTTGCCAATCGCAGGCGCGAACAGCACCGGATTGCGAACGTTAGCCCACCAGTAGCTGGCGTCCATTTCTTCGGTCTGAAAGACTCCGCCAGTCACCGTCGAAATGAACGGGATAGTCGCCGGCTGCGGTTTAATGTCGGAAAGCACTTCCAGCAGCTCGTCCTTGATCGGATCCATCATGTGCGTATGGAACGGATAATCGACAGGCAGCCACTTGTGGAACGTGCCATCGGCCTCGAGCTTGTCGCCAATTTCCTTTAGCGGTTCCGTCTCACCAGCGATCGTCACGAGATTCGAACTGTTCACCGCGGCGATCTGCACGGATGCCGCGCGGTCACCAATCAGCTCGCGAGCTTCCCGCGATGACATTCCAACGGCAATCATCTTACCCATGCCCTGAGTGGTATTTTGCAGTCGGCTGCGATGGTAAATCACCTTCACGGCATCTTCGAGTGAATAGACACCGGCGACGTACGCGGCGGCGACTTCTCCGACACTGTGGCCAACCACCTTGGACGGCGTGATGCCCCACGATTTCCAAAGTTCGGCAAGTGCGACTTGCAAACCGAAAATCGCAGGTTGCGCAATGTTCGTATCGTTGATTCGCGAGTCGGCCTCAGTGCGACTCATCTCTTCGACCAGCGTAAAATCACCGTACTGCTTCAGGATGCCGTCGATCTTCTCCAGCGTCTCACGGAATACAGGCTCGCGCTTCAGCAGGTCCTGTCCCATCTTCCACCACTGGGCACCCTGCCCTGTGAAGACGAAAACGGGATCCTTCGGCTCGGCAGCGGCACGGCCGATATGAATTCCATTGAGTTCGGCGGCTTCCTGATCTTCCGGTCGATTTTCGTTATCGAGCCATGCTTGTAACTGCGATTGCATTTCAGCCGTGTCGCTGGCAACAAAAACCAGCCGCTCGTCATGATGTTCCTTCCGAGCACCGGCGGTGTAACAGATGTCGGCCAGTGGCTGACTCGTCGTACCAAGGTAGTCGACATACGACTGGACATAACTCTTAAGCGCTCCGTTTTCGCGTGCCGAAACCGGCAGCACATTGGGACGAGTCGCTTTGACGGCGGGTTCTTCACCTGCAACATCCGTTGCGTTCTCTGGCGGGCCCTGAAGCACGGTATGCGAGTTCGTACCACCAAAACCAAACGAGTTCACAGCCGTCACTGGCAGCGCACCGTTGGCTCGCGGCAAAGGCTGCAGCTCCGTCGCGACCTTGAGCTTGAGGTCATCGAACGGGATGTTCGGGTTGGGCGTCTTGAAATTCGCATTCGGCGGCACCTGGTCCTTGTGCAGAACCAGCGACGCTTTGATCAAGCCGGCGATTCCGGACCCGGCCTCCAGGTGGCCAATGTTCGATTTGACCGAGCCAATCAGGCAGCGGTCCTCTTCGGTCCGCCCCTGCGAGAGCACGCGGCCGAGCGCGGACAGCTCGATCGGATCGCCAACGGGTGTACCGGTCCCGTGGGCTTCCATGTACATCACCTGCTTGGGATCGACTCCCGATTCGGCATACGCCTTGCGGAGCATCGCGGCCTGGGCGTCCGCACCCGGTACCGTCATCGACGACGTGTGCCCGTCCTGATTCATCACGGCCGCGCGAATTACCGAATAGATTCGGTCGTTGTCTTCGAGCGCTTTGCTCAGTCGTTTGAAATACACCATCCCGGCGCCTTCGCCGCGAACGTAACCATTCGCGCGCGCGTCAAAAGCGAAACACTGCCCGTCAGGAGAAAGCATCGACGCCTTGGCAAATCCAACTGTCGGGTGCGGTGTACACATACAGTTCACACCACCAACCAGTGCTGCGTCACACTCGCCCGCCCAGATACTTCGAACAGCAATCGACAGCGCCACGAGCGACGACGAACAAGCCGTGTCGACTGACAAGGAAGGGCCAGTCAAGTCGAGCAGGTAGGAAACGCGGTTCGCGGCGATACTGAGCGTGATGCCACTGTTCGTGTGCGCATCGCTGTTGTCGATCGTCTCACCCTGGATGCCAGAATAATCATGAGTCGACACGCCAACGAAGCACCCAATGCTTGTGCCTCGCAACTTGCTGGGCGCAGTCCCCGAATCTTCGAGCGCTTCCCAGGCGACTTCGAGCAGCCACCGTTGCTGAGGATCCATTCTCTGCGCTTCTCGCGGAGTGATTCCCCAGAAGCGGGCATCAAAGTTCGCGAGATTCTCCGTGAACCCACCCCACCTGGTATGCATCCGGCCCGGGACCGATGGGTCTTCGTGAAAGTAACGATCGAGCGTCCACCGGTCTTCGGGGACTTCGACAATTCCCGATCGACCTTCGGCCAGGAAATTCCAAAACGACTCTGTATCAACGACACCACCTGGAAGCCGACACCCAATTCCAACAATGGCAAGTGGCTCATTCTTGCCCGGCGCTTCGTAGCTCGACATTCGCGACAATTCCTTCCTGGATGCAACGCGCGACAGAGGCGTTGCAATTGCTTTTGATTTATTCAACAGGAATGTTAAGGCGACTTCCTGTGAAACACTAGATGCCGACCCCTCTTCTGCCTAAATCTGGCGAAAAGAGGACCGCAAACTCGACCTTGACCACTTACATTCACACCGAAATCCCGGCTGGATTGCCAATGCAAATGGATTGGTACCGATGGGCCTGCCTCGATGTAACCGGACTTCCGGGGCGAAAAGGCAGAAACAAAAAAAGCCTGCGTTGCAATCCACAACGCAGGCTATGTGAAAGCTTGCTTTAGCGACCTAAAGAGAAGCCACCAGCGACTCGTCGAAATCAAAGTTCAACTCGTACGATTCGCCACCTCGAATGGTGAGGTTGCGTTCTTTGGTGACCGTTTCACCATCTCGCTCGAAGCTCACTTTGACAACATAGTCGGACCAAGTCTGACCGCCCGCCAGCTTCTTCGTAACAAAGGTCCGACGCGATCCGGTCTGACTCGTATCCGATCCAGCCAGATTCACTTTCGAGCCATCAGGAACGTGAAGAGTCAGAACGGTTTCGTCTTTGCTTTCGGCTTGCAAGTCGTCCATGTCAAAGTCGACTTCGACTTTTTCACCAGCCGACAGTTTGGCAAACTTCGTCACTGCCTTGTTACCAACGACCGTTCGAATCTCATACGAGTATTTCTTCCCCGGTCGCATTCCGCCGGAACGAAGAACGCGTTGCGCGCCCGTACTCGTTGTACGGTATCCGTTCACAAACACTTTGGCTTCGGAAGGCAAGTTAAGAACAAGCGTTCCCGATTTGCGACGAGCCTCCGGGATGTAGCTACCGCTCTCGTCCGCGGGAGTCAGATCGTCGAGAATCGCCGGCTCCGGCCCTGGACCGTCGATGACATCAGTACCCATGTCACCTTCGAGGTAGCCTTCGGAGTATTCCTCAACATAACCACCATCGGAATACCCACCATCGACATAGCCATCGGTAACGATGCCTTCGCTTGCGTATCCATAATCGGAAACGACACCAAGGTCGGTGAAGGCACCCGACGACATGTACGAGTCGTCGGCCAGAGGATAACCCGAATCGTAGCTGTCAAAGCCGGAATCAATCACTGCCGGCTCGTACGATGGCTCGACGTAGGATTCAACAGCCGAAGCGAACGTATCGACAACCGCCGGTTCAACAATCGGCGAAGCGTAGGCAACCGGTGCTGCAAGAGTTACTGGCGAAGCAATGGAAACAGACGAATAACTCACGCCCGTTGAGCCGCCACTTCCGTAGCTTACACCCGTTGAGCCACCGTAGCTGACGCCAGTCGAGCCGCCACTGCCGTAGCTGGTGAATCGGACTCCTGTCGAACCACCGGAGCCGTATCCGCCATGCGAAGCATGCCGAGCCGCAACTCGTGATCGAATTCGCGATGCGATACGAGCCAGCAATCCGCTATGCCCGTGCCAGCCGCCGGATCCACCAGATCCACCAGATCCACCGCTGCCGCCGGAGCCTAAACCGCTACTGCCGCCAGAACCCCAGCCACTTGAACCGTAGCCGACTGTCCGGGCGCCGGTAGAACCGCCGGATGCGAATCCAGTACTTGCTCCGCCGCCGGATCCACCGCTTCCGCCAGATCCCCATCCGGCACTACGGGCTCCGAAAATACGGCTGCCGAGGCTACCGCCGCCAAAGCTGCCTCCGCCAAGACTACCACCACCTGAACCGCCACGGCTTCTGCCGCCAGATCCACCGCTACCGCCAAAAAGGCCCCATCCCGCATGGGATTCGGTTGCACCGGCCATGAAGACCATCAACCCGAGAGCCAACAATTTCGTACGAAGTTTCATCAGAGTTCTCCTACTCGACGCGTGCGCTCC
>CALHZT010000133.1 GCA_938040995.1 uncultured Pirellulaceae bacterium
GATCAGCAATGTCAGAAAGCTGGGCAGCGTGAATGAATTCAGACATGAATCGTTCCTGTATCTGGATATTGGGCGAGCCAACTGATTGCCGATTCTCGTGAGCGGTACGGCGCTAGCCGCCGGTGGGCACTGAATCGTCTAACTGTATTTTTGCGGGAGGGGGCAGAATCGACAACCAGCCGAAACCTGATAAGCATCCGCAGATCGACCAAAGCCCCGCAACGAGCATCACCGAGTGCATTTTTCGTAATGAAGCGATGCGCCCAGCGGCGGCTGGCGCCGTTCCACTCACAGCAACAGTTGCTTACTCGTAGTCGCGAACACGACGTGCGATTGCCAAACCGAGTGCGTCACGAACGCTTTCGATGGTAATGCGATCGAACACCTGCTGGAAGAATCCAGTCACGATCATGCGAACGGCTTCGCGTCGCGTGAATCCGCGATTCTGTGCGTAGAAAACCAACTCGTCGTTGACTCGACCGCTCGTCGATCCGTGCGTACAACGCACGTCGTCGGCTTCGATTTCGAGACCAGGAATACTGTCGGCTCGAGCATTCGCGGAGAGCAGCAGATTGTCGTTTCGCTGATAACCGTCCGTCTTCTGGGCATCTTTGTCGACCTTAATCATTCCACGCCAAACCGTGCGGGAGTTATCCTGCAAAGCCGATTTGTAGAGGAAGTCGCTGCGGCAATGGGCGGCTTCGTGATGCTGAAGCGTGTGGTAGGCGAGATGCTGCTTGCCTTCGGTGAACATGACGCCGTTCACCTGGCAGTTCGCACCTTCACCGGTCAACGCTACCGTCTGATTTACCTTGGCCAGTCGGCTGCCGATCGCAGCAGTCGTCCATTGCAGCGATGCGTCCTTGTCGACGAGCGCCTTTTGATGAGCGAAGTGCCAGACCTTGTCGCCCCAGTTTTGCAGGTTCACAAATCGCATGTGTGCGCCGGGAGCCACAAACAGCTCGATGGCTCCACAGTGAAGGCCGCCAGCGGAAGCAGTCGGACTGACGTTCTCCGTCATGAAGGTTGCTTCGGCGCCTTCTTCAAGGATGGCCAGCGTATGACCGAGGTCAACGTTGCCATCGCCCATCGCCGACATGGCGTGCAGCGGTTCATCGACAACAACGCCTTTCGGTACGTAGAGGAAATGCCCGCCGCACCAGAACGCCGCATGAAGTGCCGCGAAACGATCCTTCGACGGATCAACGGCTTTGCTTAGAAAATACTCACGGATCAAATCGCCATGCTCACCAACGAGCTTGTCGAGGCTTCCGAAGATCACGCCCTTCGACGCCCACTTTTCGTTCAGCTCGAACTTGCAATTCGACGAGGACCAACCGCCGAGCTCAACGCCTTCGGCCAGCAAAGCCTGTGCGGTCAGGTCTTCGGTGGCGTCGGTAGGGGAGGGGACTGCGAACTTGTCGAGCTTGAACAGTCGGATGTCTGTTCGAATCCACTCTTCTTCGCGGCGTCCGGGCCATTCCATTTTCTGGAACATGTCCCACGCTTCGCGGCGGCGAGTTGTCATCCAGTCCGGCTCGTTGCGAGTCGCAAGGAATGCGTCGAAGGATTCCTGGGAGAATGAACGTGTGGCAGTTGATTCAGTCATTTTTCTTGTGATGTCAGAGAGCTGTACGATGGACCTCTACGTCCGTCGCAAGCGGGTTTTGAATACTGGCGACGGACGTGGACGTCCATCGTACAAATCCGGTACAGAAATGTTCTAACCGACGGAACCTTCCATCTGGAGTTGGATCAGTCGATTCATTTCGACCGCGTATTCCATCGGAAGTTCTTTGACCAGCGGCTCGATAAAGCCGTTAACGATCATCGTGCTCGCTTCCGCCTCGGAGAGACCGCGACTGAGCAGGTAGAACATCTGCTCTTCGCCAATCCGCGAAACGCTGGCTTCGTGACCGATCGAAACATCCTGCTCTTCGATCTCGATGTACGGATAGGTATCACTGCGGCTTTCCGGATCGAGAATCAACGCGTCACAGACAACATTGTTCTTCGAATTGACCGCGCCTTTCTCAACCTTCACCAAACCGCGGTAGCTACTGCGACCGCCGTCCTTCGAAATCGACTTCGAAATGATCTGTCCCGTGGTATTCGGAGCACAGTGGACGAGCTTTGCACCCGCGTCCTGATGCTGACCCTTCGAGGAAAAGGCGATGGACAAAATCTCACCGCGAGCACCCGGCTCCATCATGTAAACGGCTGGATACTTCATCGTCAGTCGGCTGCCGAGGTTACCATCGACCCATTCCATGGTCGCATCCTGGTAAGCCATCGCCCGCTTGGTGACGAGGTTGTAGATGTTGTTTGCCCAGTTTTGAATCGTCGTATAACGACAACGAGCGTCCTTCTTGACGACGACTTCGACGACCGCCGAGTGTAGAGATTCCGTCGTGTACATCGGAGCCGTACAACCTTCGACGTAGTGAACCTGAGCACCTTCGTCGACGATAATCAGCGTTCGCTCGAACTGCCCCATGCTCTCTTCGTTGATACGGAAGTAAGCCTGCAGAGGGAATTCAATTTTGACTCCCTTGGGAATGTAAATGAACGACCCGCCGGACCAGACGGCCGAGTTGAGTGCGGCAAACTTGTTGTCGCTCGATGGAATGATCTTGCCGAAATACTCACGCAGCAGTTCAGGATGCTCGCGAACGGCGGTGTCGGTATCGGTAAAGATGACACCCTTCTTGGCGAGATCTTCCTGAAGCGAACCGTAGACTACTTCGCTTTCGAACTGAGCCTTCACGCCGGCCAGATACTTTCGCTCAGCTTCGGGAATCCCGAGCTTCTCAAACGTATCCTTGATTTCCTTGGGCACATCGTCCCAGGTCTTTCCCTGTTCGTTCGTCGGTTTCAGGTAGTAGTAGATGTCCTGGAAATCTAGCTCAATGTCGCCGCCCCACTTGGGCATCGGTTTGGACTCGAAAATATCAAAAGCATCCAGCCGGAATTTCCGCATCCAGTCTGGCTCTTCCTTGATGTCGGAAATCTGGTTGATAATTTCCCTGTCGAGACCTTTGCGAGCCTTGAAGACTCCCTTCGTCTCGGTGCGGAAGTTGTACTTGTTGATCTCGCCGATTTCTTCAGACGTTTTCGACGATGTAATATCCGTTGCCATTTGTATCTCGTTCTTGAAAGTCGTTGAATCGACTGTTTGAGTCTCTTGAATACTTCGTAGCCGATGTCGCAAGACTTCGGGCGTTGCTCGTTGTTCTCCCGAACTGTTGCCAGTCCGGCTACGACGAGCGAATTCACTAACCGACGGCTTGTTCTTCCTTGTCCAACATCGCCTGATTGTCCGCCTCGGCATCCGGGTGAGCCGCACGGACCCGATCGTAACCCTGCGTGTGCAATTCGTTGGCCAATTCGACTCCACCCGTTTCTACAATCCGCCCACCAAGCATCACGTGCGTGAACTCTGGTGGATTGTGTTCGAGCAACTTGTCGTGGTGCGTGATGATGAGCAATCCCATGTCCGCGCCGCCAATCTCGGCAATACTCTGACTCGCCAGGCGGACTGCATCGGCATCCAGACCGCTGTCCGTTTCGTCGAGGATTGCAAACTTCGGTTGCAACATCGCCAGCTGAAGAATTTCGGCTCGCTTCATCTCGCCACCGGAGAAGCCGTCGTTGACGTAACGTCGGGCGAACTGTTCGTCCATGCGAAGCTGTTCCATGCGATCACGAAGCTCCTTGCGGAACTCACGCATCGGAATGAGATCTTCGCCTTCTTTGCGATCCGGATTGCGAACGTTCGTCGCAGCGTGACGCAAGAAGTCAGCCATCTTGACGCCAGGGATGGCGACAGGACGCTGGAACGCCATAAAAACTCCGGCTCGAGCCCGCTCGTCTGGCTCCATCTCAAGAATATTTTCGCCGTTGAGTTCGATGCGGCCACCGGTGACTTCGTAGCCAGGATGTCCCATGATGGCGAGCCCCAAAGTGCTCTTGCCCGAACCGTTCGGCCCCATCATCGCGTGCGTTTCGCCACGCTTCATTTCCAGATTCACGCCGCGCAAAATCGGCTTGTCTTCGACTGCGACCTGGAGGTCAATAATCTTCAGTGTGTCTGACATTTCTTCTTTTCAATTCAATAAGTGAGTGAGCTAATTCGTAGCCGATGTCGCAAGACTTCGGGCGTTTGTCTTTGTTCTCCCGAACTGTTGCCAGTCCGGCTACAACTCTTCGTTTATCCGGTAATCTTCTGGTGATCCAGAAGTGGGTCCTGATCGGCAGGTGCATCGACATAACCGCTATGGTGCGGCAATGGCAACTCGTCGGGAATCTTGATGTTCGTTCCCTTCTGAACGTGGATCTTGTGACCACGAATCTTGTCCTGAATTCGCATCAGTCCTTCGAGCAATGCTTCGGGACGAGGCGGGCAACCGGGAACGTAAACATCAACCGGCACGACAAGGTCGACGCCTTTGACAACGTGGTAACCCCATTTGAAATAAGGACCACCACCGACAGTGCAGGCACCCATGGCGATCACGAACTTCGGATCGGGCATGAGGTTGTACAGCCGTCGGACGCGACTGGCCATTTTGTATGTCACTGTTCCCGCGACGATCATCAAGTCGGCTTGTCGTGGAGTCGCACGAAACGCACCAGCGCCGAAACGATCCATGTCATAACGACTGGCACCCGCCGCCATCATCTCGATCGCACAGCACGCCAGACCAAAAGTCATCGGCCAGATGCTCGATTGTCGCGCCCAATTGATGGCTTGCTCGACCGTCGTCGTAATCACATTCTCTTCAAACCGGCCTTCGATCCATGGCTTTGGCAGGTTCAGTTCGTTGGATACCGTCATGGTTACATCCTGAATATTTTGTCGAAGTTATTTGTCGTTATTGTTTGTGATTGTGGAGCAGCCGTCGGTTAATTCAGTTCGAACGTGCAGCATCCGCCGCCACCGTCAGCCGAATTGTCATCGTCCAGCCGACATTGGCTGAGAGTCAGATTTTGCCCGACGAGCTCGGAGAACAGCATCTTTTCCATCGAGCAGATAGAGCGGTCCTGTTCAGCCAGTTCAGTATACGGACAAGCCACCGCCTGGAGTACGGGTAACCCGGATTCCATGGTGACTTCGAAGGGAACTTCCCGGTC
>CALHZT010000134.1 GCA_938040995.1 uncultured Pirellulaceae bacterium
TCTGCCAGGATTCCTCGCCGGTCTCTGCTTTCGCCGCAAACGACAGTAGGCACTCACTTTCAAACTCACTTGCAAAACAACGGACTTGAGCTCCCCGGGTACTTGTCGTGCCTGTCTCGTCCCTGGCCGATCCGGATTCTTCCGGATCGGCTTTTTTTGTTGGTGGACCCGAGCATGATGGAGAGTATCAGGGTTCCAGTGAACTCCAGCGATGGCCGTATGTACACACGACGGCTACTTATACATCTTGCTGAGCTTCTTTACCGTTTCGGCGATTGCTTTTCTTGCCGAGGCGGGCGAGAGAATTTCGGCTTCGGCACTGAGCGCAAGAACCTTCGGGATGACCTCGAGATCATGGGCGGCTTTGACCGTGAGTTCAATGCTGCCGTCCTTCAATTCCTTGATCTTCTGTTCAGGATGCCAGGGGTCTTCTTTGACGAACCTGGCCGCCAGGGCGCTGACGCGGATCTTGAAGTTCTTGGTCTTGCCGCCGCTGAAGATGCCAATACTCTCACGCAGGTGTTTGGCGACGTCGAGGTCCTTTCGTGGCTTGAACCATTCATCAAGTGCTGTCGCTTTGACAAAGCGATCAAGCTTCCAGTGACGTAGTGGATCTTCTTCATCTGGTAAGTCCTGTTTGCCGTCCGCGATGGCAACGATATAGAGACTGGACTGGTAAAGCGCCACGGCGTACGGATGGATCCGGCGAATCGATGGTTTCGGGCTGGCAATGGAAGAGTATTCGATCTCGACAATCCGGTGTTCCATGATGGCACGGTTGATTGTCTTGAGAATGCCCTTTTGTTTCTCATACGACTTGGATGGAGTCCCGAGAACGTAGAGCACCTTGCGATACTTTTCGTAGTGATCCCAGACGCCACCCGGCAGGCTGTCCTGAATCTTGTTCCAGAACGTCTCGATGCCTTGCCAAAACGGTGTGCCAAGTAGCGGCACCATGAGGTCACGGCCCATCGATAATGCCATCAGCTCTGTCGACGATGCCGTAATTTTGACGGACGACTTCGACCGGGCACCCAGTTTCCAGACTCGGCCACGCTGTACTTCAGAACTGTCGATATGAAAGCCAGCGGCCTGGAGGGCTTCGAGGTCTCGCCGGACACTTCGGGTGTGGAGTGACGTGAGCCCAAGTTCTTCGACAAGTTCGTCACGTAGCTCGGCGAGCGTCATGCCGAAACGCGTCGTTTCGAGGACTTGCAGCAGTTTATGCTGGCGGATGAGCTGTTCGTTCCTTGCCATCGGGCCTCCTTGATTCGATTCGAACGGGAGGGTCAATCTAACGAGGCAATCGGGGAGTGTCGAGACGCGAGTTGCAGGGAACCGTCGCGAGTCCGGGCACGCAACGCAAGCCACTGGCAATTAAGCGGCGCGAGATGGCGTTCTACCCACAGCAATGGCAGTGCGTGGCGAGCTTCAGCAGCATTGCAAGCTTTGCGGTCATGTGTCAAAGGATCGTTCGAGAAATTACTGCCTGATCTTCCTCCGTCTTTCCCGCGCAGGCGGGAATCCATTGAATCGGATTGGCTTTTTGATGCAGGGAAAGACACTGGGCGTTAATACGCTTCGAGTGGGTCCCCGCGTTCGCGGGGAAGACGGCCTTAGGCCGTCAATTGAGTCGCCTTGAACGGAGATTCGACACTAATTGATCGAACGATCCTTGGTTGATGCTCCCGAGGGAATTTGGAGCCGCCCTGGACGCTCTGACACCGAAGCTGCATCGCTGGTTGACCGCAACGACCGGTATGCGCGACGACCGGTTTCACATCCCCGGTCAAATCCGTTTCACATCACTGGTTCGGAACCAGCCGCCGGGATCAGGTGTTCCTGGTGTCCGGCAGTTCCAGCGACTAATGCGACTTCCGCCGCGATCCTTCTTCGCCCTCAAGGCCAGCCAAACCGCCATTTCACAAGTCGCCAGGTTCGCCGGCAGGATCTTCGTTACGGAAAAGCTTTGCTGTGTTTTTGTGTTTCTGAATTCTCTCGTCGGCATCCAAAAAAGTTTCATGATCTCGCGAGAATCCTTGTAATCGTGGCGTTGCTGGCATAAGGGAAGCGGTTGTTTTGTGAAATGATTCGCAGACAAAAGACGTTTTGTTGAATGCCACACTGACTCATACCGAAGTACCCGAGTTTTTCGAAAACAAGGAAAGATCTATTTTTGCTCTTCGTCCAAGCACACATACCAAACGACGGAGGTTTCGGATTTGGTTTGAAAAAGAAATTCGAAACGAAACTACCAACACAATTACCAGATACGAAAGGAAGAGAACCAGTGACAAGTTTGAGAAGAGACACGAAAGGTATCGCCACTGAATAACGCAACCAGATTTTGGCTTTAGAAATTCAATTACGTTATCGGAGAGAAATAACTATGAAAAAAATAAGTGCGTTTATTGCAGTGGCGTCGTTGCTAGTCGGTTCACAATCACTCTATGGTCAGTTCCAGGGCGCAGTCTATACGGCAACCAACGGCCTCGACGTCAACGAAATTGTCGCGTTCGGCCGCAACGCCGACGGGACGCTCAGTCATATCGGAGATTTTTCGACAGGCGGGGCCGGTTCAACGGAATTTGATGGAGGCGAAGGGCTCGACCCACTCATTTCAGCCGACTCCCTGATCGTAACAGACGATCAAAAACATCTACTGGCAGTGAATGCTGGTAGCGACACAATCAGTTCATTTGCCATCAATTCTGATTTTTCCCTGGACCTTGTTTCGACAGTCGCGTCCGGCGGAGTCGGGCCGAACAGCCTCGCCTACAACAATGGTCGAGTCTTCGTCTCCAATATCGACCGGGATGGTTTCGCCCTTGGCAATCCTTCTGTCGCCCGAGGCGAACCAAATGACGAAGGCAATATCACCGGTTTTTCGATCAACTCGTCGGGAATCCTGACTCCGATCTCCGGCTCGACCATTAACCTGGACAACCGGCCTGCTGACCTTGGTTTTTCGGCTGACGGATCCAACCTGATTGTGTCGTCGATCACGGCTGGCTCAGCCGCCTTGCCGGGTGCGAACGCCGCCAACTCGATTGCCGTTTACGGCATTGGATCTGATGGTGCTGCGGGTGGACTGCTCGGGTCCGCCATCAACACACCGGTTGGCAATGCAGCCGGACGAAACCTGTCCAGTGCAATCGACTTTGATACGACAGTCATCAACGGGCGTGAATTTGTGGTCGTAACAGAAGCCCGGGAGTTCAACTCGCTCGGTGGACCACCGGCACTACCAGCACTTCAGTCAGGATCGGTTTCTGTGTACGAGCTGCTGGGTGACGGTAGCCTGTCGGCAACCGAATTGGACTTCTCGCTTGGCGATCCCCTGGGTGATCCGTTTGACCCTGCCAATCAGCTAACGGCCTGCTGGATTGACTTCGGAGCCGACGGGACGACGTTCTATGTTTCGAACGCAATCAACTCTTCGATCTCAAGTTTCAGCCTGAATGACGATGGTTCGTTGTCGCTCATCGAGACCATTGCCGCACAGGGCACCTCTGGATTCGAAAACGGCGGAACGACGGGACCGGAAGTCTTCGGAACGACAGATGGCTTCATTGACCTCGACGTTAGTGATGACGGACAGTTTCTCTACCAGTTGGAAGGTCTGTCAGGCGAGATTGGTGTCTACTCGGTCGATGCCGACTCGGCAGCACTGACCCTGTTGCAGAACGTATCCGGATTCCTTCCGGAGTTCGACACGCAGGGGATCGTTTCGGTATCGGCTGTTCCCGAGCCAAGTTCGCTCTCACTCGTGATGATGTCCTGCCTCGGACTCATGGGAACGATGCGACGACGACGTCGATAGTCAAGAAAACAAATCGCCGACAAGCCGGATGAGCTTGTCGGCACTATGAATTTTCCGGAAAGACAGATTCATTTCCGTTTTTCCAATAACGAAACCTGAATCGGGAAAGTTGCCCTCGGTGCCTTGGGGTATCGAGGGCAACGGACCTCGAGACATCCATTTGGAGAGAGTAAGATGCGACGTACAAAACTGGTAGCTTTTCTGTTGGCGGTCGCAGGTATCGCAACCGCAGTCACAGCACAAACTACGATTCGAGTCGATTTTGAGACGAATTTTGGGCAAACAGGAACTGGATTTGCGCCGCTGGCAGGCGTGTTCCACGATGGTTCGTTCAGTGTTTTCACTCCCGGTACGATGGCTTCGGATGGCCTCGAATCACTGGCCGAGATTGGCAACCCGTCCGCATTCCTGAGTGAAGTACCTTCGTCCGCCAACTTTGGAAATACGGACGGACAGATTGGTGGTTCCAACCGACCGAATTCGAGGTCGTTTATGGTGGACGTCGATGGGAGTAATACCAATTTCAGCTTTGCGGCGATGTTTCTGCCAAGCAACGACTGGTTTATTTCGAATCCGGGCGGCGGCAGCCTCGACATCAGTTCACTGATCGGCGCGTCCGTGGGATCGAACATCTCGATTGATATCGGGACGATTTACGATGCTGGCACAGAGCTGGAAGATTTTACGCGGGGTGGTGGTACCGGGGTGGATCCGTTTAACCTTGCTCCGCGACTTTCGGATGCTGAAGGTGGCAATCCGGATGACCAAATGGACAACGTCAGCCTTGTGACGCGAACTGCCGGCGTCAATCTGTTTGAGAACTTTACTAATCCGAACAACGAACCTATCGAGCGATTC
>CALHZT010000135.1 GCA_938040995.1 uncultured Pirellulaceae bacterium
GGCTCCGTCCGAGCCGCCAACGTTAAAAGCGTGAGCTTGCGTCTTTCGGTGAAAGGTCGAAAAGAGCCCATCCTCCACTAAAAAGAAAATGCGAACGGGGTTCCACCCTAACGGCTCGAACCCATGTCCCCGGACCAAACAACAGAGCCTCGCCCTCCCGGAGCCACTGAATCCCTTTGCGAATCTCACGCGAGTCGGCGAGAAGAATCGGCAGAACGGTGAAATGGCGGGAAGAATCACCCGCTACGAATATTTCATCTGAGCGAAAGCTGCACGACGGTCAGGCTTCCGCTTGTTAGATTGACCAAGGTTCCGGCCAATCCCGGAACGACTTAACATTTAGAAATTGCTGCGAACATCCAGCACTTGAGTGCTAGGGAAGTGGCAGCCAGCTACCCGAACTCTTCTTGGGCAGGCTCGCGAGGCACTCGGCAAAATGAGCCGTCAATTCTGTTTTGACTCGCTCATTGAGATCTTCGCGGCTGCGCGGTGCATTCTTCGACTTGGCGACCAACCATGGCACATCGAACTCGTCGTTCAGACTCCAGTGGACAAAAGTCGAACGTCCAAGCCATACGTTTTGATGAGTCGCCCAGAGTGCTTTTGCATCTTTGGCTCGATGCGAAAAGCGAAAGAGTGCTTTGACCGCGAGAGGAAGGGCGACGTCGAACTCCATACCTTTAAGTCGCTCACGAAGTGAGACGTGACGGGAAGGTTTCTTTGCTGCTACACCACGAACCATTTATTTCTCCAACGAATGCGAACACCGACGAAGCTTCCCTTCCTCAGCCAGCGTGTTTTTCTACACGGACCGAATTATACACATTTTTGGCTTGAACGGGAAGGGCTTACGCTTTCAAACGGGCATCTATCTAGCATCTTCGACGTTGTGTTACGAGCCAAACCGACTTGTCACAAAGGTGACGAAGTTTGGGGCGAAGCGACTGTCTACGCGGCGGCTGTCGATATATCCTGTTACGAAAATTGTGACATTCAATTAAGCCGATTCATGGCCAACTCCCGAAGGACCATTTCATGACAATCTCAAAAACGGCTGCCCTCCAGCCCAAAAACTGGCTTGGCATCTTTGCCGGACTGATGATCCTCACGCTACCGGCTGGACACCTGTTCGGCGATCAGGCAAACGGTACCGCCATTCAGGACAAGGCAAGCAAGACATCGGACTCGGCGGCTTCTGACAAACAGGCTGACTCTGCCGAAGGCGACGAAAGCGAAGAAGACGCTCCGATCACGCGCATGTCGCCTGAGGTGCTGTGGAAACTCGGCCGCGTCGGCAACGCGACTTTGTCGAGCGACGGCAAGCAATTCGCCTACACGGTTCGCCGTTACGAGCTGGAAGAGAATAAGGGTTCCACCACCGTCTATATCCAGAGTGTTGACGAAAAAGAGGGGCGAGCCGTCCTGACGGACTGGGCTTCCGTGGGTGGGCTTCAGTTTGCTGACTCGCCGTTTGGCGAACGGCTCTACTTCACCGGCAAGCCACAGACGGAGGACGAAAACGTCAAGACGCAGGCATTCGCCATGAATCCGGCGGATGGTGCGATGCTTCAGGTCACCAACGTCGAAGACGGAATCGCCAATCTGAAAGTGGCTCCCAACGGCAGCCGCATTGCATTCACTGTCGATATCAAGCTGGACGACGAAGTCAACGAGCTCTACGAAGACCTTCCCAAAGCGGACGCGCGAGTCATCGAAGGCCTGATGTACCGCCACTGGAACGCGTGGCACGACTACAAGTACTCGCACCTGCACGTAGCGGAGATCGAAGAATCGGGCCGAGCCGGCGAGGCCGTTGACTTGATGAAGGATCGCAAAGTCGATTGCCCGGTGCCACCGTTTGGCGGCAGCGAGCAAATCAACTGGGCACCGGACGGTAGCGAGATCGCGTACACGCTCAAGGACGTTGAGGATTGGGCAGAATCAACGAACAGCGATGTTTATATCACTTCGATGGACGACATGGAGAAAGCGACCAACATCACGAGGGAGATGCCCGGCTACGATAACGATCCGGTCTACTCCAACGATGGCAAGTCGATTGCGTTTCATTCGATGAAGCGTCCCAGCTTCGAAGCCGATCGAAATCGCATCATGATTTATGATCGAGCCACCAAAACGATTTCCGAGTTAACCAAGGGACTCGACCAGACGGCTCATGGCGCAACGTGGCTTGCGGACGACAGCGGTATCGTTTTTATGTCCGAGCGGCGCGGCACCAACCAGTTATTCAAAGCAACGATCGGAAAAGAGGGAGTCGAGCAGATTACCAAAGGCCAATACAATTTTGGCCTCGCTGGTATCGCACCCGACGGCAAGACCGCCGTCATCAGTGTTACGAACATGATCAGGCCTGCCGAACTGGCAAAGCTGGACCTGTCGAACGCTTCATTTGAAAATCTCACCGATGTCAATGCGGACATCTATAAAGACCTCGAATTACCGACCGTTGAGGAACGCTGGGTGACCGCGACCGATGGCAAAAAGATCCATTGCTGGGTCATACTGCCACCGAATTTCGACAAGTCAAAAAAGTACCCGATGCTGACTTATTGTCAGGGCGGCCCCCAGGGCCAGATCGGACAATGGTTCTCTTATCGTTGGAACTTTCACTTGATGGCTGCCAACGACTATGTGATTGTTGCTCCCAACCGTCGTGGCCTGCCTGGCTTTGGACGCGAATGGAACGACCAAATCAGTAAAGACTGGGGTGGCCAGTGCATGAAAGACATCCTCTCAGCGACTGACTCCATGACGAAGGAGTCGTTTGTTGACAAGGATCATACTGCGGCGATCGGGGCGAGCTTCGGCGGATACACCGTGTACTGGTTGATGGGCCACCACGAAGATCGCTTCCAGACGATGATTGCGCACTGCGGTGTGTTCAATCTCGAGTCCATGTATGGCTCGACCGAGGAACTGTTCTTTGTGAACTGGGATCTGGGCGGCCCCTACTGGAAGGGCGGTCAAGTCGCGGAAGACTATAAAAACTTCTCACCTCACCAATTCGTCAAGAACTGGAACACCCCTCTGATGGTGATCCATGGCGAGAAAGATTTTCGCGTTCCAGTGACGCAAGGAATGGAAGCTTTTACAGCGGCTCAAGTGCAAGGAATCCCTTCCAGGTTCCTTTACTTCCCGAAAGAGGGGCATTGGGTGATGGGCCCTCAGAACGGCGTCGTATGGCACCGACAGTTCTTTGACTGGCTGAACAAGTACTGCAAAACCGATGAATCTTAGAAATACTTGACACTTCCATCAGAACTTTGACGGATTTTTACCCCCCGGCAAGGTGTAACAAGTTTGGAGTATTCAAGTTTACTCTTTAACATCGGTGGCACGTCACTGTTACATGGGAAAGCCATCGATAAATATGCGACAAATCTTCATCATCTTTTTCCTTGGATCTTTAGCGTGCATTGGATGCAACAACGGGCCCGGTCGAGTCGCGGCTCCCAAACTTGACGCGGAAGAAATAACCGATCGTGTAATGCAAGAGTTTGACAAGAATTTGGACTCGGTCGTTGACAGTGATGAACTCGAAGAAGCGCCAAGCCTACGCTATTCACTGAAGGCTCTCGACAAGAACGAGAACGGAGATCTCGAGCGAGCAGAAATCCTTGAACGATTTAATCTTTACGTGCAATTGAAGATCGGGCTTTCAAGGAAGTTCATTCAATTCACGAAAAGAGGAAAACCGCTCACGGATGCCGAAGTATTGCTCGAGCCGGCGCCTTTCATGGAAGGCTTAATCGAACCAGCCAGAGGAAAAACTGGCCCTCAGGGCTACGCGCTAATGTTGGCAGAGAATCAAAGTTTGGGAGCCCGAACAGGATTCTATCGCGTGAAAATCACGTCCGCGAAAGACAAGGTCGACGCAAAATACAATGAAAACACCGAACTTGGTTTTGAGATCGCTCCGATCACGGACGGGCTCGGAACTGAATCGATAATCGACATTAAGTAGTTTTTTCGCACTCTGGTTTTCATCATCCGTTGTCTAACTGGTAGGAAGATATGAAGAAACGAAACGCGTTCACACTCGTCGAGCTTCTGGTCGTGATTGCCATCATTGGCATTCTTGTGGCATTGCTGCTGCCAGCTGTCCAGCAGGCAAGAGAAGCGGCTCGACGAATTCAGTGCTCAAATAACCTCAAGCAGATGGGACTTGCGTGGCTCAATCACGAGTCAGCTCAAGGCTCACTACCATCGAGCGGTTGGGGCTGGCGCTGGCAAGGTGATCCTGATCTTGGATTTGGCAAGAGCCAGCCTGGCGGTTGGGGATTCAACGTCATGCCGTACCTTGAAGAATCTGCGGTTCGTGACCTCGGCCAGGGAATGGGAAACAACGGGTTTGTACCGAGCAACGAAAAGCAAATGGCAATGGTAACAGCCGTCGGCGCCCCCATCCCGGCCTTCAACTGTCCTAGCCGGCGAGGTGCGATCACGTTTCCAATGATTCGTAACAACTTCCTGGGCCACAACCTCAGGGCATGCCGAGCGAGGCGCTGCGAAGTTGCGCGAAGTGACTACCAGGCCAACAGCGGCGGATTGAATGCAGGTGAAGATGTTGGACCTGGTGGGTTTAATGGACCAGCACCGACGCCAGAGCAGTTGGCAGAATACGACTGGAGATACGACAAGAAAGGCGACAATCAGGTTGAGCTGAATGGTGTTTCCCATCAACGATCCGAGATCCGAATCGGGCAGATCAAGGATGGTACTTCCAAGACTATTCTCGTAGGTGAAAAATACCTGAATCCCGACCGCTACTTTGACGGAAACGATCCGGCAGATGATCAAAATATTTACGGCGGGATGGATCGTGACGTCAATGGGATGATGGGAAGTCCCGCACTAAATGCTCGGCTGTTCGAACGTCTGCTTCAAAACCGCCGGCTGTTTAACGAAGACACCCATTTGCTTCGACCGCTTCGCGACACTCCAGGTACGCTTGATTTCAACTGGCACTTCGGAAGTGCCCACTCGAGTGGATGGCAAGCGGTATTTGCCGACGGCCACGTCCTCAGCATCAACTACGAAGCTGATGCGTGGTTACTGCTGTCTTATGCTGGCCGTAACGATGCCCTCATAGTCGGCGAACAATAGACAGCAAAAACGCAGGCAACGCCGGACAAAGCGGCTCAGAAGCGAAAAAAGGTGGGTGGACGAATTGTCCATCCACCTTTTTACGATTGACCGGCGAAGAGCTGGCAAACACTGTCGCAGCTTGTCTGCGACAAGCCACAGTGTTCAAGGGGAAATTCGGCGGTGACGCATGTCAACAGGAAGGCATGAATAACGATCGGGCGATGATGGACCGACCTGATACGGTCATTGCGTTCCAGTCCTGCGTTCCAGCCCGATTTCAGGGCGAGCTTTGGCCAACGCTGCAATGGACGCTTCGTCCGCTTCAAGGCCTTCCATGGTCAGCCGTGAGAGCGCGGGGTTTCCTGCGAGATCCTTCATGGAATCGTCGTTGATCTGCAAGTCATTAATGAGCAACCAACTGAGCGTTGCCAGCCCATTGAGCTTTCCCAAATCACCGGACACTCGGGTTTCCGAAATGTCCAGAACCTTGATCGCCGAGCTTTGCGCAATGGAATCGAGTGCGGCCTCGGTGATGGCAGTTCCTCGAAGATTGAGCGACTCGATACTCGTTAGGCCCGCAATATTCGCGACTCCTGCGTCCGTGACGCCAGTTTCTGCAAGACTGAGCGACTTTAGTTTCTTCATTCCAGAAACGAACTCCATCTCGGCATCGCCGACACCAGCGCCGGACGCAGTAAAAGACTTGACCCAGTTCATTTTGCTTACGGCCTGAAACACCTCCGAAATTTTGTCATCGGAAATGGTCGGCGGAACGGAAACTGTCTCGACATATTTCCGTGAAGAATCTCTGACCGCGATGACGCCCAGACCTTTTAAAAGATCGGCATTCGCGTCCTGGCGGGAAATCGCCTGCTGCTTCGTATAGAAGGTAACACCGGCCACAACAGCCAGAATACCGAGCAGCGGCAAGAGCAACTTTAGCGACGAAGACTTCTTCGCCGGGGCAGTCACCGGAGCCGGCTGACCCGCTACATGCTGAGGTTCGGATGGTTGTTGATCGTTCATCGTAATATTCCACGAGGTGTTTTGAAGTTGAAACCGATCATGGTATCCGATGTCCAAGGCAATTTCAGCTGCCATGTAGGACCGTACAAGCGGCTGAACGGACCACCACATTTCAAAATGCAACCCGCGCTGTGCGGGCATGAAGCGTTTGACGGAATGAGCTTCTTATTGCCGGCACTGCGCGGCGTTGCCCTCTGATTGATTGAGAACTACCTCGCCGCTGGTACCAGCCTACGGCGGGATTAATGTCGGCCCGTACAAGCGGCGGAACGAACCTCCACATTTCAAAATGCTACGCCGCGCTGTGCGGGCACGAAGCGTTTGACGGAATGAGCTTCCTATTGCCGGCACTGCGCGGCGTTACGCTCTGATTGATTGAGAACTACCTCGCCGCTGGTACCAGCCTACGGCAGCATTAATGTAGGCCCGAACAAGCGGCTGAACGGACCACCACATTTCAAAATGCAATCCGCGCTGTGCGGGCATGAAATGTTTGACGGAATGAGCTTCGAATTGCCGGCACTGCGCGGCGTTGCCCTCTGATTGATTGAGGACTACCTCGCCGCTGGTACCAGCCTACGGCGCACTAAGCGACCAACTTAGATAATCGTCAGAGGATTGCGACGCTCTTCGAGCGTACCGCGAGTGACTCCGACCTGGTTAGCCGCATTCAATCGACGCCATACGTCGCGACCGTTCGCATCGCCAGCAATCAGATCCTGATAAGTCCGAATGACTTTTCTGGCCTGAATGGCAGAATCGTCCAGCAACTCAACCCGAAAATTTGACACCTTCTTTGCGATTAACGTAGCCGTGATTTCGGCAGAGCTTTGAGGGACGGCGTTAAACAGGGTGTTTCGACATCCGATGTCTGCGTGAAGTGGATGCTCCATCCCGACTCGATCTCGCAACTGCACCGAATGGTCATCACAGGGACGCCCGCAGTTCGTTTTGTTGGTGCCAGGCGACAGGACGGCGCAGAACACGCAATGCTCCATATGAAACATTGGCATATGCTGATGGATGACGATCTCAATATCCGGCACCACGACTGGAGTCAGCATCTCCAGAATCTGATCACGATTCAGATCATAAGACGCGGTGACTCGTTCCGCACCAAGATCGCGAATCACAGCCACGGTGATCTCATTGGCTGCATTCAATGAAAAATCGGCAACGCAGCGAAACGACCGGTCGCGAAACCAGGACAATCCACCAAGATTCCGGACGAGGATACCATCCGGGTTCTGCTTCTCGACCATCTTGAAAATGCCCGTTTCGCCAGGCTTCTCAATTCGCGGTGTTGCCAGGAACAACTCGACACCTGCGTCTTTCGCGATGGCCACGGCCTCGGCGTTTTCACGGAGATCCTGAAAGTCGGTATAGAGCGATTCGACTCCACATTCAATGGCCGTCGATACCTGGTGCAAATGCCGACACATGACTCGCAGCTTTGGCTGCAGCGACGCCGCTCCCGTTTCGTCAGTTCTGACTCGACCGCGCAGCTCGTCGAGTGCATTCTCGTTGACTCGAATGTTGCGTGCCGACTTGAGCGAATCACCCAGTGACTGAAGTAATGCCTTTCGAGCCCTTCCCAGCACACTAAGCGGAACCATCGGGTTGCCATCAATCGTGGCAGTAACGTCCCCCAACCGATAAACGGTGCCGCCCAGCCGGCCAAGCTCTTCCTGTAGCTTTTCCAGAGTGATCGGATGCTTTCTCGCGACTGGCAAATCATCCGAGTCTTTATAAACGGCCGTCGCGCCGTTCGGTGAGCTCGCAGAAACCTCCAGCGGCTGGCCAGCCTTCGCTGTGACTCGGAAATCCAACGCGACTCGCCGGACGGGATCGGCCGTATCAAATGTCGCCCGCAATCGCTTCGTAAGTTTTGGGTCGTCTGTTTTCCAGAGCGAAAGATCGGGTACGATCGAGTCGAAGTCGAGTGAATCGCGGCGAAATCCAAGCTCGACGACCTCGTTTGGCCCTGCAGCGTCTACCCTTTGCGGACGTCCGCCTTTGCGAACATGAATTTCAAAGATGCGTCCACCCTGCTCTTCTCCGGCGGCTCGATCCCCTTCAAAAACAACACCGTCCCCAACGGCCAACCGCCGTGAAAGTTCCACAACGACTCGATCATTTCTAACCGTTTTGACGTGTCCAATTTGGACTCCCTTCTTCGCGGAGCTCAAACCGGGAACCAGCATCTTGTGATCAATGCCTCCCAACCAACCCGGTGAAAGCCCACGTGAGAACGAAAGCTCGATCTCTTCACGTCGCTGAGGCGACACCGTAAACGCGACTCCCTCAATGGCGGCATCCAGAGCCTGCCGGTAGTGACGCGTGACATTGGCCACGTATTCCGGGGTCTTCAATCGGCCTTCGATCTTGAATGATCGCACACCCGACTGGATCAACTCCGGCAGCAATGCGTCAGCCGCAAGGTCCTGGGGACTTAACAGGTACTTCACGTCGTCGAGCTCGACGTCTTCGCCATCACAAATGACTTCGTACGGAAGTCGACAGGCTTGTGCACATTGCCCCCGATTTGCACTTCGGCCTCCCAACGATTCGCTGGTCAGGCATTGCCCTGAGTAAGCAACACAAAGGGCACCGTGAACAAACGCTTCCAGTCCGACGGGAGAATCGTCCTTCAGCTTTTCAATCTCCGTCGTCGAAAGTTCACGAGGAAGCACGCTGCGAGAAAGCCCCAATTCGCCGGCAACCTTCAGGCCCTCGCTACTGGAAAGCGTCATTTGAGTCGACGCATGCAGTTCCAGCTCCGGGCAGGCGTTCCGAACAAGTCGAGCGGCTCCAAGATCCTGCACCAACACGGCATCGACGCCGGCTTGCGCGACGGCGATCGCATGATTTTGCAAGGCTTCGAGTTCGTCCGAGAACACGAGCGTGTTCAGCGTCACGTACCCGCGGACACAACGGGCATGGAGATACTCCATCAGCTTTGGCAGCTCCTCGAGCGAAAAATTGGTGGCTCGGGCTCGCGCATTGAATCCGGAGTGGAGGCCGAAATAGATGGCATCCGCTCCATTTTCCACGGCAGCGACGGCGCATTCCCAGTTTCCGGCAGGAGCAAGGAGTTCGAACGGCATATCGACTGGACTTATAGTATTCACGCCCGCTATTGTAGCCGGTGAGAATTCGGACGCATTGCCCCCAGGATACGCCACGGAGATTTCCCGCGATGAACTTCAAAGATTTCCACAAGCTGCTCGTCGAGCATTCGGGACTTCCGATGCGATTCGAATTTGCTACCGGACAGTCGCTGGAACCCCATTTTCACATCACTGAGGTCGCGAAGGTCACCAAGGACTTTGTTGACTGCGGCGGGACGCGCCGTTCCAGTGAGTCGTGCGTGCTGCAGTCACTGGTTGCCGACGATACGGACCATCGACTGAAAACGGACAAGCTTGCAGCGATTCTGGACCATGCGGCAGAGCTTGGGATTGATGAGCAGGCCGCTGTCGAGATGGAAGTACAACGGGATTCCATCTCGGTCTACGAAGTCGAACCGGTTGAGGTGGTAGACGGCGTAGTAGTTTTCAACCTTGCCGGGAAGAAGACCCAGTGTTTAGCGCCGGACAAATGCGGCATTCCGTCGCTAACGGTTTTGGGCGATGACTGCTCCGGGCCGGGATGTTGTTGAACACCGGGTGGTGGCTGGAACATCCAACCGAAATCGAGGTTGCCAACCTTGTCGATTGCGATTTCGGATGATCTCAACAATTTCAAACACACTGCTTTCCCTGCATCAAAAATCCAGTCCGATGCAATGGCTTCCCGCCTGCGCGGGAAAGACGGAGGAAGAACCGTTCATGACGACTCAACTGACGGCCTATGGCCGTCTTCCCCGCGAACGCGGGGACCCACTCGAAGCGTATTAACGCTCAACGTCTTTCCCTGCATCAAAAAGCCAATTCGATTCAATGGATTCCCGCCTGCGCGGGAAAGACGGACGAAGATCAGGCAGTAATTTTTCGAACGATCCTTACGCGATCTCGACCCACTGCTCGGACTTGGCACTTTCGAGCACTGCGTCGCATACTTTTTGCGTTCGCAAGGCGCTGGCGAAATCCGGTTGCACTGGCGTTCCTGAATCCAGCCCTTTGATAAAATCGGCGAGCGCGTTAATGAACGTGTGCTCATATCCGATCGTGCATCCGGGCACCCACCACTTGTCCATGTAAGGATGCTCAAAGTTCGTAACGTGAATCTTGCGCCAACCAGTCAGGTGATCTTCCGTTTTCTTTCCCGTCGCTGGATCCGCATACTCGAAGAAATCCAGATATTGCGGGTCTTCCAGGTTGAAGTAGATACTTCCCGACTCACCATTCAGCTCGAGCGTGTTGAAATTCTTGCGACCACGCGCGTACCTTGTCGATTCAAACGTTCCGAGGGAACCGTTTGCGAACTCGGCAAGAAACATGCACGCGTCATCAATTCCAACAGGCTGAACTTCGCCAGTCTCGGCGTGTTTTCGTTCCTTAACGAACGTCTCGGCCTTTGCCGTGACCCGTTTGATCGGCCCGTTCAACCATTCCGCAGAGTCGATCGAGTGAGCCAACAAATCACCGGTGACTCCCGATCCTGCAGCTGCGACGTCCAGCCGCCAAAGCGCCGCACCGCCCTGCGGAACGTCCGCTGAAATCGTCCAGTCCTGGTTATAAGTCGCACGATAGTGGAATGACTTCCCAATTCTTCCTTCATCCACCAATTGTTTGGCAAGCGCAATCGCTGGCACTCGCCGATAGTTGAACCAGACCATGTTGGCGACGCCCGCTTTTTCGATCGCGGACAGCATCTTTTCGCCTTCGTCGACGTTCATGGCCAGCGGCTTTTCACAGAGCACCATTTTGCCGGCTTCGGCCGCAGCGGTCGCAATTTCACAGTGCGTATTGTTTGGAGTCGCAATGTCGATCACATCGATATCGTCGCGCTCGATCAGCTTTCGCCAATCCGTCTCATACGACTCGTACCCCCAGTTGTCGGCAAACGCCTTGATCTTGTCTTCGCTTCTTGCCGAGCAGGCCTGCAATACCGGACGATGCCCCAGTTCAAAGAACTGATTCACTTTGCGATACGCATTGGAATGCGCACGCCCCATAAAACCATAGCCGATAATACCGATGCGAAGAGGCTTGAGATCCGTTGCCATAGTGATAATTCTGTCTCGTAGGTCTCGAAGTGAACTTGTGAAATACTCGTGGCGATCCTACTCGGACCAACCGTGCTGCTCGCGGACATCGATCATCGCGGAAAGAATGTTCTCCCACGTCTTGTCGAGATGCATAATCTCATTTGGGAACATGCATCCATCCCAGCAAATGTGTTTCGTAGCCTTGGTTAACTGGCCATCGCCATCACGCAACCAGTATCCCGCATGCTTCGGAATATCCAACCGCCCATTCGGATCATCCGCAAGGCAATGACGCCCCGTCTTGTCGTGCGATCCGCTGCCATGAACGGTGCCGTCATTTTGAGCGACATGGAAATCAATTGTCCACGGCCGCAACGCGTCAGCAACCTGACGATAAGCGTTATCCAGCGCCGCGGAATCCGTCCAGTCAAAATCTTCTGGCAGGACTCCGTCCTCCGGGGCGTTATAGCCGAGCGTATAGAGAAGCGTGTGCGCCATGTCCGCCTGGAAGCCCAGCACATCCTTGCGGTCGACTCGCTCCAGAAGATCTACCATCTTTTTCCAGGAGTGCATTCCACCCCAGCAAATTTCGCCCTCGGCGGCCAACCGTTCGCCGTGGTCGGCGGCGATATCACACGCCTGCCGAAACGTTTCTGCGATCGCATCCTGGCTGGCCTCAGGATCAGCTGCCCATTCAGCCGGTGAGCTCGCGCTGTCGATTCGAACCGCGCCGTGCGGTCGGACTCCCATCTCGCGAAGCTCTTTGGCGATTCGACATCCCTTCCGCACCTGAGTCAGAAACTGCTCCCGCGACTGCCCATCACCCATCGCGGCGCCGCCACCGGTTGGCGGCCAGATCGGCGCGACGACTGAACCGACGACCAAGTCGCGTGAACTGAACTTGTCCGCCCACAGCTTCAGGTCGTCGGACGATATATCGATGTTGATATGCGGGTCAAACAGGAAAAGATCAACGCCATCGAATTTCACGCCGTTGACGCTTGCGCTCGCCGTCAAATCGAGCATCGTGTCGAGCGGGATGGGCGGTTGCTCCGAATTCGGCTCTTTACCGACAACGCCTGGCCATGCGGCATTGTGAAGCTTGGGAAAATTATTTGCCATCGTGGAACCCTGAGATGCAGAATAAGTGGCTTTGGATAAAAGTGACTTCCTCTACCCGAGAATGTTAAGGCATTTTCCTTCGCGATTGGAGTGGCCTGCGAATCAAATCACGGTATTGATTTTTGTGATGGATGCACGGGGCAGGTGGCGATTCCGGTCAGCTCGAAAGGCTTTTCATCAGCTCTTTGACAGCCGAATGGTACTCCTCAGATCGGGTCCCCTGGCGGTCACTATCCCAGCCAAACAGCTCATTCATCGTTTTTGGGCCGAACCGGTTGTTGAGAATTTCCAACCGGTCAGCTGCGACCAACCCCGGATGCTCGGCTCCACACGCCCGACTGAGCGCCAGAAGCTCCTTCCTTAACGTGATCACGTAGTTTGCCAAACGAGCCGACTTGTCCTCCGGGTCCAACCCGCGCATCAGCCACTTTTTCTGAGTCGCGACACCGGTGGGACAGTGATTGGTTTGACACTTCTGCGCCTGAATGCAACCGACAGCCAGCATTGCAGTTCGCCCCACGTTGATCATGTCGCAACCGAGCGCGAATGCAAACAACGCCGTTTGCGGAAGGCCCAATCTGCCGGCCCCGAAAAATACGACATCTTCATCGAGTCCATTCTCCATGAAGATCCTTCTCACGCGAGCGAAGCCCTGCCGAAACGGCAGCGATACATGATCACTGAACACCAGTGGTGCGGCTCCCGTTCCACCCTCGCCACCATCGATGTTGATGAAATCCAGACCACGTGTTCCAGACTTCATCTGGCCGGCAAGATCGAACCAGAACGACAATTCACCGACCGCCGACTTGATCCCAACTGGCATCCCCGTACGATCCGCAATCGACTCTGCAAAATCCAGCAAACTATCGGCATCATGAAACTGTTTATGCGATGCGGGACTGATGCAGTCGCGATCCATCGGTATCCCGCGAATGCTCGCAATCTCCGGAGTGATCTTGGACTTGGGAAGGATGCCGCCGGCTCCGGGTTTCGCTCCCTGGCTAAGTTTGATTTCGATCGCACGAATCGTGGGATACTTTTCGACCGTTTCGAGCAACCCGTCCATCGAAAAGCCGCCATCCGCGTCTCGGCACCCGAAATAGCCAGTGCCGATCTGCCAGATCAGCTCGCCGCCATGATTGTGGTAGGGAGAGACGCTGCCTTCACCACTGCTCTGAATACAACCTGCAATTTTGCATCCGCGATTCAGAGCTTCGACCGCAACGCTACTGAGCGAACCGAAACTCATTCCCGAAACGTTAATTACCGAATCGGGACGAAACGCCTTCTTGCGACCTCGCGCACTGCCAAGAACCTTTCCACACGGGATCCGGTACTGGGGATCGTATCCGGCTTGGCCCTGGTGCGGCGAGTCGAGTGGAAAAACGCTGTGCTTGATGATGAGATAGTTGGGATCGGAAACCAGATCGTTGTCCGTCCCAAATCCAAAGTAGTTATTCTCGCGTTTTGCCGAAGCGTACACCCAACTGCGTTCATCACGGCTGTACGGACGTTCTTCGTCGTTCCTCGCAACGATGTACTGTCGAAACTCAGGTCCGACTCGCTCAATCAGATAGCGAAAACGCCCAAGGACCGGAAAGTTGCGGAGGATTGCGTGCTTCTTCTGCGTGACATCAAAGATCGCAACGACCAGTATCACGCAGAGAAACAGAAAACCGACCAGTGCGGCGAATCCTCCAAAAATGACAGCGATCATGCTTCGCGACTTTCCAAATAGACACTCATTGAACCATCCGTTCGGTCAATCTTAGGTGTATTTGTCGTCGCGTCTATCTGGGCCGCGTTCTCAGCAGAAAAACGGTACTCGATACGTAAGGTTACAACTAAACTGGTCCAACATCATTGAAGGCACCCACCCCTCTTCTTGCGGAATTCCTATGTCAGCTCGCGCTCTACTCGTGGCGATGTTTGCTCTCTCGTTCGGCTATCACAGCGGCAACACTTGTGTCGCCAAAGAACCACAGTCCGCCACCGGGATCATCTTCAAGGACAACAATGCGGACGGCGTTCTGGACACCGGCGACACGCGGCTGGGGAATGTACGAGTCTCCAACGGGCGCGAGATCGTGCGTACGAATGAGCGCGGCGAGTACAAGCTGCCCGTGGATGATGATACGACCATTTTCGTGATCAAGCCTCGCGGCATGCGAGCCGGACTAAACAAATACAACCATCCGCAGTTCTATTACACGCACAAACCCAAGGGCTCGCCCAAATCGAAGTTCCCGGGCGTCGCTCCCACCGGCGAGTTGCCCAAGTCGATTGATATTGCGTTGTATCCGAACCAGGAACCTGACCGTTTCAAAGCCATTCTGTTCGGAGACCCGCAACCGCGCAACCAGAGAGAAGTCGACTACATTGCCCACGACGTCGTTGAAGAGCTCATTGGCTCGGACGCGAGTTTCGGTGTCACGCTGGGCGATATTGTTTTTGATAACCTCGCGCTCTTTGAGCCACAAGCCAGTGCAATCGCAATGATCGGCGTCCCCTGGTTCAACGTCGTCGGAAACCATGACTTGAATCTGGACTCGAAGGATGACAAACACAGCGACGAGACGTTCGAGCGGCATTTTGGTCCAAACTACTACTCATTCGATCACGGCGACGTGCATTTCCTCGTACTCGATGATGTCGAGTGGTACTACGATGAAAAAGCAAATGAAGGAAAAGGCAAAGGGAGTTATCGAGGCGGTATCGATGATCGCCAGCTGGAGTTCGTCAAGAACGACCTCGCAATGATCCCCAAAGAACAGCTGCTCGTCATCATGATGCATGTTCCACTCAACGATGTCGGCAATCGCCAAAAGCTCTATCGACTGATCGAAAAACGACCAGCCTGCATTTCCATCGCGGCTCATACGCATACCAATGAACACCGAATGATCACATCAGAGGATGGTTGGAAAGGCGCAAAGCCACACCGACATATCGTGAACGTGACGGTTTCTGGCAGCTGGTGGTCGGGCGCGCGGGACGAGCGAGGAATTCCGCACGCAACGATGACTGATGGAGCACCGAACGGGTATTCAATCATCGACTTCGACGGCAGTCAGTATCGCTTGACGTACAAAGCGGCTGGCAAACCTGCGGACTATCAGATGGCGGTGTATTTCCCGAACGAGATTCAAAAATCGAAACTTGGCGAAACACCGTTGTGGGTAAATGTCTTCAACGGCACGGATGAGTCGACGGTTGAATACCGGATCGATGGCGACTGGAACTGGGCTTCCATGAAGAAGACGCTGGCAAACGATCCACAGATGGAAAAGCTGATAAAAGCCGAAGCGGAAGTCCTTGCCAAGTTTAAATACGAGAAAGGAGACGAGCCTTTCCGGAAGATCCCCAACTTGCGACCGTCGAAACACCTCTGGAAATCCACGTTACCGGATTCGCTTGATGCTGGCGCCCACAAGATCCACGTTCGAACGACTGATATGTACGATCGCGTGTACAACAGTCACAAACTGATCCGAATTGCGGAACCGGAGCCCACGGAACAGCCAACAACAGAGCAGGAAACCACGGAGTAGGAAAAGGAATAAAAACCTTTCAACATCTGGCACATCTCACTAACCAACCAGAAAGTCGTCGAATGCGTTCAATGTCGTTTCTTCCAATCTGCTTCTCGATGCTGGCGTCGATTGCAATCGCCCAGGACAATCCTTCGCCGTATCGCGTGCACGATATAGATCGCCCCAAGCCGCCGATCGTTACGCCAAATCGCATTTCGGCTCCGGTTCTGGCACCGTCGGACGCAATTGTACTTTTCGAGGGCGACGATCTTTCACAATGGAAGAGTGGAAACAAGCCGGCCAAATGGATCGTCAAAAATGGCTACATGGAATCCGTACCAGGTGCCGGCTATTTGAGAACGGCCGAAAGTTTTGGCGATGTTCAACTGCACGTTGAGTGGGCAGCACCGGTTCCGGTCAAAGGTAAAAGTCAGGGACGCGGCAACAGCGGCATCTTTCTCATGGGCAAGTACGAAGTTCAGGTCCTCGATTCGTACAAGAACGATACTTACGCGGACGGCCAGGCGGCTTCGATCTACGGACAGGCGCCTCCTTTAGTCAATGCCTCGTTGCCGCCCGGTGAGTGGCAAACCTACGACATCGTGTTTCGCCGACCACGTTTCGATGGAGATCAGCTCGTATCTCCGGCAGAACTGACAGTCTTTCACAACGGAGTCCTTGCTCAAGAACATAAAAAGTTGTGGGGACCAACGGCATGGCTTAAACACGATCCGTACGAGCCGCATGCCGCGGAGAAACCAATTACGATTCAGGACCATGGTAATCCCGTTCGCTACCGCAACATCTGGGTACGCAAACTTGCCGACAAAGTTGATCACACTCGTGCGAAGCGAATCACGTCGGACGTAAAGTGGACGGAAGAACAAGTGAACGCAGTGACCGGCAAATATGGCAAGTACAAGATCCGGTCCGATGAAGGGTCGTTGAAACTCGATTGGGAAAACAGAAGTTTTGATCTCATACCGGTTTCAGATAGTCGACTTGAATTTGCCACGACATCGGCGCACATCGATGTTGAGTGTAAAGAAGGTGAACCCTGCAAAATCACGGTCGACCTCATGGGCAGCCGAAGTTCGGCAACTCGAGATAAATAGCCTGTGATTGGCTGAGTCCGAACGATACCGCTGGCTTCATTGAATTCTCTCCAGGTCCGGACCTCCCCAATCCGGACCTCTCAATGTTAAAATACGCCCATGCTTGAAGACTATGAGGGCTCGCAGAGTGAACTGATGAAAATGCTGGCGGAGCAGAACGCGACGCCCGCGTACATCCTGCGCGCCCAGCGAGTCGAAGGGCTGTGGCGCGCATTGCTGACGGAATGCGAACAGCATCGGAACGAACTGCTGGAGATGCCACGCTTGCGGTTAGCGCAAGTTTCGGCACATGTCGACGGTCACTGGCAGCAGCTGTCCGCCTTTATTGATACGCAATCCGTATGTCGGCTTGAAACGCTGTTTCAACGGTGGCAGCCAAAATTACGCGTGGCAATTGCTCCGACCAAATCTCCCAGGAAAATTCGCCAAGCATTAGATGACTTGACCGTCTCCTTCGAACGTTTCAACAAACGCTGGACGAAGTATGTCGGCGAATTGGGCCTTTCCGAGATCAATTACCAGCGGACCCAGTACAACGATTACTATCTCGTCGAAAAGTCGGCGGCTCTTGGTTCAGACAAATTGGCGGAGCACGGATTCCGGCGTCTGAGCCCCGTAAATGAACAGGAGATTCTGGCCGTCCACGGTTGCTTGCCGATTCCAGCGATACGCTGATTCTCCCTCTTTTTTCAGTGCGTACCCAAATACGTGGCCCTCGAATCAGAAATATTCGTTGGGCCATTTTGACCCAAAAATCCATCGAAATTTCGCGTTCTTTCGGCCGCGACAACTTTGTGGATTCAGGTTCTGTAGCAAATCGGTAAGTTGCCAGCTGATGTAAGGAATCAGGATGGATACTGATGCGGCCTTCCCCAAAGAATTTTGATTCTTCCGAGGAGTACGCCAGTGATGACTACTCATACGTGGGCAATGAAATGCCCAAAACCGAAACGTTCCACCGATCAAAATGGCGGAACACGACGTTATTGTTTGGCTCGACCATTTGCCGCTGCAACAATACTTGCGGTAGCGTGCGCTTTGTTGCCTGGAAACACGGCACAGGCGTTTACCGTAGGCTCGAGCTACGACTTGCTCTTTAACGCGTTCGTCGAGACAGACAACGGTGGGCAAGGTTTGGAAGGCCACTCCTCCAGAATGTTGATGATGGATGGCGACCCGGACTATTTGCCACTCACATCGGCGGTGCCAAGCGACATCACTGGCAATACGCTTGTGACAATGGAGCAGCTGTACTCTGAGAATATTCTCATGCACAACCGGGCCTCGATTAGCATCGTGGCTGAGAATGCCGGTCGTCTGGTAGAGAATCCGTTGATGGACGATTCGTTCGGCCTTGTAACGATCGTCATGTCGCGAATCCTTTGGCAGGATGGCACAACCGGAGTCGGGGAGCTTCTCGATCCGCACGTGCTTCTCCACGAAGGTGATGAGACGCGAATGTCGTCCGCGCCAATCTATGTGACTGGCACCGGTGACTCCGACGATCCGTGGCGATTGATTACCAGTATCCCCGGTGATGAGTTTGGCGAAATGACAGATCGAGTCGAGATCGTTTTCGACACGGTACCCGAGCCATCGACGGCAGGCCTGATGCTTGCAGGTTTGATGCTCTGCATCGTCGGACTACGACGGCGACAGTAAGACGGCGACAACAATTCCCCCCTCGAAGGCCACGTTTCCGAACGTGGCCTTTTTTTGTTTGAAACAAACGTGGCAATCAATTCGTATTTGGCCGTGCATGGGCACCCTCTACAATGCAGGGACGAATGTTTGCAAGGAAAGGACGAAGATGATTATCAAACGCCGACAATTTCTCGCCTCGACGACCGCCGCAGCGGGAATCGCCCTGACCGGTAAGGCTCATGCCCAAAAAGCCGCCACCCAAAAGTCGCCGGATTTGCGAGTGGCCGTGATTGGCGTTCGCGGTCGCGGAAAGTCACATATCAACGGGCTTGCGAGAAACGTCGTCGCTCTCTGCGACGTCGATGCGAAGATTCTCGACGATCGAGTCACACAATTCGAAGACAAAACCAGCCGCAAAATTCAGAGATTTACCGACTTTCGAAAGCTTGTTGAGTCGGATGAGATTGATGCTGTCTCGATAGCAACTCCCAACCACACGCATTGCATGATTGCGATTGCAGCGTGCGCCGCCGGGAAAGATGTTTATTGCGAAAAACCGATTTCGCACAACGTGTGGGAAGGCCGCCAGTTAGTGAACGCTGCGAGGAAGCACGACCGAATCGTCCAGTGCGGCACCCAGTCACGTTCGTCACCGTCACTTCAGGAGGCAGTTGAGTTCGTGCGTGGCGGAGTACTTGGAAAAATCCAGTATGCGATTGGCACGTGCTACAAGCCACGCCAGCCGATCGGTAAACTCGACAAGCCGCTGACGATCCCGGCACATGTCGACTATGACTTGTGGTGTGGCCCAGCCGAAAAAGCGGACCTTTACCGCCCAAAGCTGCATTACGATTGGCACTGGGACTTTAACACTGGCAACGGCGACACGGGCAACCAGGGCATTCACCAGATGGACATCGCCCGCTGGTTCCTTGGCGAACAGACCGTGGCGCCGAGAACGCTAAGTATCGGAGGTCGCATCGGCTACGAAGACGCAGGCAACACACCGAACACGCAGATCGTTCTGCACGACTATGAAGCGGCACCGCTGATTTTTGAAACAAGAGGACTGCCAACATCTAAAAAGGCGCAGGCATCTGCGTCAAAATGGAGATCGTCGATGGACAGTTATCGCGGTTCCCAGATCGGCGTCCTCGTCCAATGCGAGGAAGGCCACGTAGTGATTCCAACGTACACCTCTGCTACGGCGTACGATGCGGACGGCAAGGAAATCAATACGTGGACCGAAGGCGGAAATCACTTTGCGAATTGGTTACAAGCAGTAAAGCAACGCGACAGGTCTCTGCTGAACGCAGAAGTTCTGGAAGGGCACCTCTCCAGCGCGTTGTGCCACGTCGGAAACGTTTCGCACCGACTGGGTAAGCCGGCGACGTCGGACAAGATTCAGGCGGCGATTGGCGATAACAAGCTCTTTGGCGACTCGTTCAAAAGAATGGCAAATCATCTTTCGAAGAATGAGATCGACATCGCTTCAACAACCATTACGCTCGGCGCAGATGTTGTGCTGAATCCGGAGACGGAATCTTCAGAGGTCGAAGAAGTCGCGATGATGCTGCGAAGAAAATGCCGGACAGGCTTCGAAATTCCCGACTTGTCGCCAGAACCCGTTGGCTCATAAAAGGTATTTCAAAAACCTGAATCCGAAAGTTTGCAGTATCGCCTGTAGTATCGCCTGTATTATCGCCCGTGTTATCAACTTTAGGATCGTTCGAGAAATTACTGCCTGATCTTCCTCCGTCTTTCCCGCGCAGGCGGGAATCCATTGAATCGGATCGACTTTTTGATGCAGGGAAAGACATTGAGCGTTAATACGCTTCGAGTGGATCCCCGCGTTCGCGAGGAAGACGGCCATAGGCCGTCAATTGAGTCGTCATCCTTAGGCTGAAAGTCCAGCTAAAGCCCAATACTGCTCATTGAGTGGCCAGCATGGCTTTCAATCATTCCGTCGTGGATATCAGCAAACGAGACAAAGATCACCATTTGACAGATGTGCCTTCGCCACGAAGTGGCAAAACAAGCCAGCCTGGGGCACAGTAAAAACGAGCTTGCGAGTTTGAGCGACGCCCCAGGAATCCGGATCCCAAGATGAGTATCGGTCGAGCCAAAATGCCCAACACGTCTTCATTGTACCGAGACCGAAATGTAGGTGGCCAACCTTATTGCTTGCGATCTCGGATCGTCTCAAAAGCTTCAAACACAATGCTCGATCGCCCAACTTCCGGGATTCAGAAACCTGGGGCGACTCGCGACTCGCCGAGGCTCGCTGCGATTGCCCCAGGCTGACTTGTCGGGGCCCTTTCAGGGCAAGCAGCGCGTTAGTCTCAATGAGTAGTATTGGCCCAAGGACGGTACTACAAACGGCTTCGTCGGCACCATGCAATTCCCAGTCGTGAGGGAACTTTGCCTTGCCACGCCGGCGACTCGTCAAGCCGCTTCGATGCCGGCTTTGCGGAGAAACTCAAACGTAAAGATGCCGGTATCATGTCCATCGTTGAACTGGATGTTGTACGCGTAGTTGCCCACGGGCTTCATGCCAATCACGCGCGTCGGTTGAAGCTCGGCGTGTGAGAGGACCTGAAGTTCATTCGTTGCTTGCGGTTTCGCATTTCGCTTTTCGCGGCAAGTCGCACAGGGGCAAATTTCACGCAAGGTTGCGACAGAGTAGTTCATTACTTTGCCGTCGTCCCACGTGATCTGAAGTTCTTCTTCCGAGTTGCGGGCGATGTTGGTCGGAGTCGCTGTCATGGTTTCTTCTGGTGGTTGCATGGGCCTCGGCCCGTGGCGGAAGTCAGGTAGATCGGATGTTGTGTAGTTGGTGCGGGCCGGGCCTCGCGGAATGTATTCTAGCGGTTGTCAACAAACCGTTTTGATTTGGCTTCGAATCGGGGCAGCGTTCCGGCTTCGACGGGATCAATCGCGACGCGAAGCCCCAATCGCGACTGGAACAATTCTCCGATTTCTTCGCAGCGTTTTGGCGAGATGGCTTCGACGTGCACTGCCAGTTCGTCCATCTCGCCATTCTTGCTGGCGGTGATCTGGAACTCGCCAATATCGGCACAGTCACGAAGGATGGCTTCGATCGAGCTGGGAAAAACGTTCACGCCCCGGACAATGACCATATCGTCGGCTCGACCCAGTACGCCACCGTCCAGCAGAACGAAGTTGTTTCCGTTTTCTTCGAAACGCGGAATTGTCAGATCGCCGGTGCGATATCGAATGGCGGGCATGCCTGTACGCGCGAGCGACGTGAGTACGAGTTCGCAGGGTTCTTGTGGGTTCGATCCGGGATCAATCGGCTGAAGCGAATCCTGATCAATAAATTCGGCGATAAAATCGCGTTCAATCACATGCAGACCGGTGCGAGCCGCATTGGTATAACCCCACGGACCGACTTCGGTGGCGCCGCTATGGTCAATGACGGTAGCGCCCCATGCCGATTCGATCCGTTCGCGAATCGCTGGAATCGAACCGCCCGGTTCACCGGCAACGATGATTCTGCTGACATCGTTGTCCGTCAACTGCACACCGCTTTCCCTCGCGACGGCGGCCATCCGCATTGCATAAGTCGGCGTGCAGCAGATGACGGTGGCGTGGCTATCGTTGATGAGTTCCAGGCGGGCCCGCGTACTCATGCCTCCGGCGGGAACGACCATCGCGCCGCGGTGAGCGATCGCGTCGTTGGCACTCCAGAACCCAATGAACGGACCAAACGAAAACGCCATCACGGCGATGTCGTCGGTGGTAATGTCGGCTGAGTCGAGAACGTATTGCCACGAGTCGATCCACGCGGCCCAATCGTCAGCCGTATCAAGGATCGCCAGTGGATTGCCCGAAGTGCCGGACGTTCGATGAAAGCGAACGTATTCGCTCGCCGGGAACGTGCGGTTGCCATGCTCGCGATCCGCGGCGACAAGATCGGCTTTGGTAGTGAACGGCAGCTTGGCCAGATCGTCCAGCGAATGGATGTTGACGTCATGCCCGGCAAACTTTGACGCATAGTGTGCGTTGTCCGGCAAAACGATCTCAATCAGTCGATTAAGCCTGTTTCTTTGATGCTCGCGCAGTTGTGCCCGGCTCATTCGTTCGAATTTGCGGCGATTCGGGTGGTCGGCATCAGGCATACCCGCATAATAAATGCTCGCCACGCGGGCGAACAGGCTGGAGCCGCTGGTCGGCTGTGTTTGTTCGACGGCAGAGAGTGGCGAATTGGACTCAGCGGAAAACTCTAGTGGGAAGATGGCGTCGTAAATGGAAAAGAAGCCCGGCAAGGGATCGCTGCTGGTGATCTTTCTGACTGTGTTCATCGACTTGCTTGGGTTCGGCATCGTCCTGCCCCTGTTGCCGATCTACGCCGACCAGTTTTCTACTGACGAGCGAGGTTTTCAGCTCGGTATTTTGATGGCCAGTTTTTCGGCGATGCAGTTCCTGTTTGCTCCCGTCTGGGGACGCATTTCGGACCGCATTGGCAGGCGACCGGTGATCATGATCGGGCTGTTTGG
>CALHZT010000136.1 GCA_938040995.1 uncultured Pirellulaceae bacterium
CCACGCCCTGGTCGGCAATATCAGCGAGCACGGTTTCAAGTGCATCGAGATTACTGTGGATATCACTAACGATCGCGCGACGCACGACAGGCCTCATCCAATGTTGGAATGATCAAATCCATTGAGAACGACGGCCGGTGAATTCGCCGATGACTGCGAGAAGAAAGGGCGAGCCGTGACAGTCAGGCATTCTCAAACTGCTGACAAGGCAGTCTATGACGGGCCTAATTGATGGTCAAGTCAGCCACCCGCCGCAGTCGCCGTTGCGTTGGGGAATTAGGTGAGGGTTCTTGCCCGACTGTTTGAGGATTTCCAGCCGCTAAGGATCGTTCGAGAAATTACTGCCTGATCTTCCCCCGTCTTTCCCGCGCATGCGGGAATCCATTGAATCGGATTGGCTTTTTGATGCAGGGAAAGAGATTGAGCGTTAATACGCTTCGAGTGGGTCCCCGCGTTCGCGGGGAAGACGGCCATAGGCCGTTAATTGAGTCGTCATGAACGGAGATTCGACACTAATGGATCGAACGATCAAAACCAGTCGCCATTACTGACTGATCGAGCTATTCGAGATCTTCGACCAGCTATTCGCAATCTTCGATCAAATAGACAACGTTCGCCGAGATATGCACACTCTGCGAATCACCGGCTTCGACCGGTATCCGGTGTCCAAGGGCAAGAATCGAGTCGCCGGTTGAAATGGCAGTGGACAGCCGCCGGTCGGAAAGGTGAATGGTTACCGGCCGATTCGGCTCGAACGGCGAAACCATACCCAGTGCCCAGATGCCCGGTTGGTACTCCATGACGGTGCGGATTTTGCCAGCCAAAATAATTCCGGGATCATCCAGCGAAAGTTCGTCCAGCCGTCGACTGGAGTACCGCGAGATAAAGGCGACTTTTTCGGGCGCCGTCGCGATTGCGCCGAGAACGGATCGAGCCGCCGCCTGCACGCCGCGTTGTGACTCGGCGAACCGATTCGCACCTGCCGCCGTTTCCTTCAGATCCGACTGATCCGGAATTCGCATTTCGCTGCCAACATCACAAAGCCCTTCGAACAACTCCATCGCCGCGACTCGCCGCTGCTCGAGTCGCATGTCGTCCAGTTCTCGCATGGTGTCCATCAAACGGTCCAGCGTCTGTTCGACTTTTGTGGCTTGCCTGATCTGCGAATGCCAATCATCGGATTCGTCGTCGGAAATCCGTGGTGCAATGTCTGCAGGTTCCAGGCCGCCGTTGTCGCCATCGTTCTCGTTCTCGTCGGCAGCCGCTTCCGATGGCTCGGTCGCTTCGGTGGGCTCCGTGGGTGCCGATGATTCCATAGGCTCTACGCCCGGGTCAGTTGACTTGCTTGATTTAATTGATCTGCCTGATTCGCCAGCCAGAACGGCGGAATCCGGTTTTAGCGAAGTCACCGGCTGAGCTGCATCTTCTTGCGCATCTTTTTCCGGGCCAACGCCTTGCTCGCCATCATCGACAGAGCCATCGGCAGCGCCAGCACCATTCGACTCATTGCTTGTGAGGGCGATTGAGCTACGCAAATATTCAGGTGCCCATGACGAGAATCGCGCCGGCAACGTCTTCGCCAGCCCCAGAGGATCGACGCCCTGTTTGTTTGGCAGCCACCATGCGGCCAGCTGTAAAAGAATCAAGCCGGCGATTAGGCCAAGCCCATTTCGAATCCACCGGAAGCGTCGTTGCAGTTTCGCGATATGGCGATCATGTTTGTCGTGCCAGTGTTGAGTCGACTCGGTCAGGCTGACGCGTGCCTGCGATTCCCGGCGGCTTGGGCGTTCGAACTCGTTTGGCGAAACCGGTTCGACGCGCGGGCGGTACGTTTCCTCTTCAGGGACATACGACTGGAACACATGGTCCAGCGCATCGGGACCTGCGTCTTGCTCAGCGCGCAAAGGTTTGCCGCCGCTGCCGGTCGGCAAAGGATCTGGATTTTGCGGATGTTGGTTTGGCCGATCGGACACTTTGATGTCTCCGCGATAATTCGACCATGGCAAACATTGCCAGCCGGACAGGAACTACCTGCCACCTCGAAGCCGGTCACCGAGCATATTGTCGAGTGGATCGATCTTGTAGATCTTTGCGATCGTCTCTTCAAATGGATACTCGACTCGCCGAAACTGAATCGAATCGTCGCTAACAATAGCGTAACATGACCGCGGATCGCCGTCTCGCGGTTGCCCGACGCTGCCGACGTTCGTCAGGATTTTCGCATCGGTGAGGTCGTACTGATAATTACAGTCTTGCGGGCTAATGAACTCGCCGCCCTCGGTGAAAACGCCGGGAATGTGCGTATGGCCCTGGAAGCAATACTGCTCGACTCGCCGAAAAAGATTCTTCATCTTTCGCTCGTCGCAGGAGTGCTCCGGGAAAACGTACTCGTTCGTCGGGTCTCGCGGCGAGCCGTGGACGAACTTGAATTTTCCCTCGTCCTTGAATCTTGGTAGCTCGCCAAGAAAATCCCAGCGCTTGTTGATCGCCGCGATACTGCCCGTGCTCTCATCCAGCTTGTCACGCGTCCAGTAAATCGCCCGCAATGCCACCGGATTGAAACCATCCGGATCGAACATGGCCGCCTGATCATGGTTGCCCAAAATGCAGACGTCCATTTTCATCACGATGTCGAGGCACTCGCAAGGATTCGGCCCATAGCCGATCACATCGCCGAGACAATAAATCTCATCGACGGATTGGGTTTTGACATCTTCCAGTACGGCTGTAAGAGCCTCTAAGTTGCCGTGTATGTCGCTGAGGACCGCTCGCCGCATGGGACCACCTGATTAAACGCTGGAATCAAGCACGTTATTGTACCCCCGAGTGAGAATCCGCCACAATATCCCTCGAAACCCCGTCGCGATACAATCTCCTACCCCGTCGCCAGTTGTTGTCCGTTAGTAAACAGAAATTCGGTATCTCCTTGAAAATAATGGCTCTGGAAACGTCGTCTTTGTCTGGAAGCGTCTCGCTTCTTGAGGATAACCAAGTCGTTGGAAGCGAAGATCTGGCTTCTGATCAGCGTTCGGCTCAATTTTTGGCACCCGCAATTTCCAGATTATTAAGTCGCCATCAACAGGGTCCCAGCGACATCGGACTCGTCGCCGTTGCGTCCGGCCCCGGTTCGTTTACGGGGCTTCGAGTCGGTATTACGACAGCAAAAACGTTTGCTTACGCTGCCGGTTGCGAAGTCCTCGGCGTCAATACGCTACAGGCGACCGCCATGGGTTTTCCGAGAGAATGTTCGCGCCTGAGTGTGGTGCTCGATGCGCAGCGGAAAGAACTGTTTGTTGCCGAGTTCACTGTTGACGGTCAATCGGTTCCCACGACCATTCTTGAAACGACGATTATGTCACGAGCCGACTGGATCGATTCAGTCGCTGGCGATGCCAATTGTGTTGTGGCGGGCCGTGGGCTGAGCAAGATCGTGGACGATCTGCCTGCATCTGTTCAGGTCGCGGATGCAGCGTCCTGGCCGGTGACTTCGCCGGCGATCGGTCGACTTGCGTTTGAGTTGTACAATAGCGGGGAACGCAACGATCTCTGGTCGTTGGCTCCGAACTATTTTCGAAAGAGTGCGGCGGAAGAGAAAGCCGGGCAGTAGCATGCAAGTTCTTTCGATCAATCTGGCCTCTCCGCGAACGATCATGCATCGCGGCAAAGAAGTATCAACCGGAATCTACAAGCAACCAGCGACTGGACCTCACGAAGTGAACCGGCTTGGACTGTTGAACGACGTTCAAGTCGACAAGCGGTTTCATGGCGGACCGGATCAGGCTCTCTACGTGTTTGATCACTCGTACTATGAGCATTGGCAATCGGAGACGGGGTTGGCCGATTTTGAGTATGGCCAGTTCGGTGAAAATTTAACAGTCGATGGTTTGCGGGACGACGAGGTGCACATCGGTGATGTTTATCAAGTCGGTGAAATCGTCGTCCAGGTGACTCACCCACGCGAGCCGTGTTTCAAGCTCGGCGTGCGCATGGAAGACGCGACGATCGTGAAGAAGTTTCACGAGTATGGCCATCCCGGATTTTATCTGCGCATCAAGGAGCCGGGTACGATTACAAGTGGTGACCAGATTTCGCTTCTCGAACGCGACTCGAATTCAATGACGGTTGCTGACGTGTTTCGCGTGATGCATCTCGACAAGGATGATCTCGCCGGCATCAAAAAAGCCGCCTACCTGCCAACGCTCACCATGGCGTGGCGGGAAAAGTTGCTGAATCGTCTGTAGCCTGCCATCGCTGGTGGATGCTCTTTGGCGGAATGCGGTGGCTGTCGGAGAAGTGTGGCTACGCGACCTCGCAGTTTGCCGCCGCTGAATGAATGAAAAGTGAAAAATAAGAAGTGAAAAATGTAAAATGTAAAAGAGGTTTGATTCTCAATTGCCTGGTGAAGCGCAAAACGTTTCTGCGGCTCGGACGGAGCCTCGCCCTCCCGACCGCGCACGTTAGAGTACTGACTTTCGCCTGCCGTCGCGAATGAAATCTGAAATCTGAAATCTGAAATCTGAAATCTGAAATCTGAAATCTGAAATTTGAAATTTGAAATTTGAAATTTGAAATTTGATTACTACGACATTCTTAACCCACGTCTACAACCCGGAATTTAGGCCAAACATTGCCAGTCACCGCAATGATCTGCGAAACTAAGATGATGTCGCAACCAACTGCACGTCGTGGAATTACACTTGTCGAGATTTTGGTTTCCATCGCAATTCTTGGTGTTCTCATAGCTCTTCTCCTGCCTGCAATTCAATCGGCTCGAGATTCTGCAAGAAAGCTCCAGTGCCAGAACAACCTTCGGCAGATTTCTATCGCGACTCAGTCGTTACACGCAGCGGAAGGAGAATTACCTTCGCTCTATAACGGCACAAGTCTGCAATATCCACTTCGCGAGTGGGACCTGTTTCACATGCACTCGTGGCGAGTGCCACTCTTGCCGTACCTCGAGCACGCCGATTTAAGATCGCGACTCGCATGGGATGAATTGGCAACCTCGCCTGGAAATCTCCCCGTCGCGCAACAAGTCGTGCCGAGCTTCATCTGCCCGTCTGGTGGCGATCCGCAGAACATGGGCCGTGGGCTAAAGCATGAGCATGCTGGCTTGCCGAGAAGCGATATTCGCGAAGAACACATGTATCGCGTGACGCGAAGCGATTATGACGCGATGGCGGGCATTCAGGTTCTGCCGAAGCCATACCCAGAAGGAACAGATCCGAGTTCCGTTGAATTTGTGCGTTGGGGTGTTTGGGGGTGGCCAGTGTTCGACGAAGAATCAACAACAGCTTCTCGTCTGCTTCGATATCGCCGTGGAAAGTTTCGCGATATCAAGGACGGGTTGTCACACACGATCGCTATTGTTGAACGAGCCGGCAAGCCAATTGACTTGTCAAATGGCCAGCCTGTCGTGACGCCCGACAACCCGGATGCTGACTATCCCGGTCAAAGCGGCTGGTCCGTGAGCAATTCGTTTGCCTGGTCAATTAACCGTGATGACGTTGGGGTCAATCAGTCGAACTCCACTGGCATCTATTCATTTCATTCCGGTGGTGCGAATGTCGCGCTCGCGGATGGATCGGTTCGAATGCTAAGCGATTCGGCCGATTTCGAAACACTGGTAAAACTCTACGGTCGATCCAACGGCCGTTCGTTGGAGTGAGCAAAAAGGATCTGCGACGGGCCCCTCCCGGCTCGTTCCTCGCCACCCTCCCCGCTCGCCAAGCGGTATGTCCTGCTCGGTCCTCGCATGACACCGCGTTGTCCGAAGGAGGGTTTAGGACTGGAGGAATTGCCGAATCAAATTCCCTCCTTCAACGAGATTTGGCATTTCAGCGATTGTTAGAAATTGATGGCGGAGGGAGCGATTCAATATTTCTAGTTGTTTGTTGCGCACAAGGATTGCTGAAATGAGCCAAATCGTTGTGGGGAGGGAAGGAGCCTCAGCGACGGGAGGGGCCATTTCGGGTAAGCCTGGAGGCAGCGAGATGATGCTTTGCTTCGGGCCCCTCCCGGCTCGTCCCTCGCCACCCTCCCCACTCGCCAAGCGGTATGTCCTGCTCGTACCTCGCATGCCACCGCGTTGTCGGAAGGAGGGTTTATTTATGGTCAGCTGGAAATCAGTCTGGCAGCCCAAGTTCTCTGGCGATTACTCGTATCACACCGTCGATGTTCTCAAACACGTCGTGATTCCAGAATCGAACTACTTGAAAGCCTTGCGATTGCAGCCATCGAGTTCTGGCTTCATCGTATTCGGTTTGTTGAGAGTGCTGTCCTCCGTCAAGTTCAACAACAAGTTTGGGTTCGAAAGCGACGAAATCCACGATGTAATTTCCGATGGTGGCTTGCCTGCGAAACTTAATGTTCCCAAGTTGACGATTGCGAATGTGTTTCCACAGTTCCCGTTCGGCTTCGGTTTGAGAGTTGCGCAGTGAGCGAGCGCGTTTCAGATGCGGATGACGTTTTCGAGGCATCGATTCAACGTAGCGAATCAAACTCCCTCCTTCAACGTGATTTGGCATTTCAGCGATCGCTGGAAACAAATGTTTGCTGAAAACGGTTTGATATCTCTGTTGGTTTCTTGGGTGTAGAAACTGCTGAAATGAGCCAAGTCGTTGTGGGGAGGGAAGGAGCCTCAGCGACGGGAGGGGCCATTTCGGGTCGGCCTGGAGGCAGCGAGATGATGCTTTGCATCGGGCCCCTCCCGGCTCGTCCCTCGCCACCCTCCCCACTCGCCAAGCGGTATGTCCTGCTCGTACCTCGCATGCCACCGCGTTGTCGGGAGGAGGGTTTTAGGACCGCCTCCCCACTCGCCAAGCGGTGTGTCCTGCTCGTACCTCGCATGCCACCGCGTTGTCGAGAGGAGGGGTTTCACGCCACAATCTGCGCCAAGACTTCGTGGGCTGAAGCGATCGTTTTTGTGATTTCGTCGTCGCCGTGCTGCGCCGAAACGAACAAGGCTTCATACTGGCTGCATGGGAGGTAGATACCCCGATCCATCATGCCCCAGAAGAACTTGCCGAACATGGTCGTGTCACACTTCGCGGCGTCGTCCCAACTGTTCACTGGCCCGGGATGAAAAAACAACGTCATCATACTGCCGACTCGTTGAACACAGTGCTCCAGCCCGGCGGCTTTCGCCGCGGCCGACAATCCTTCTGCCAGCCGTGAACATGTTTTTTCCAGCCGGTCGTAGGGCGGATCCGACTTGAGCTGTTCCAGCGTCGCCGTACCCGCAGCGGTCGCGATTGGATTGCCGCTAAGCGTACCCGCCTGAAAAACTTTTCCAGCGGGCAGCACCTGGTCCATAATTTCGGCACGGCCCCCGTACGCACCCAAAGGAAGCCCGCCGCCAACAATCTTTCCCAACGTCGTCATGTCGGGCGTGACGCCATACAACGATTGCGCGCCACCATAGGCGACTCGGAATCCAGTCATCACTTCGTCAAAAATCAGCACCGAACCGTGTTCCGTGGTGAGATCGCGAAGCGCCGTAAGGAATTGCTTGTGGGGAATCACGCAGCCCATATTTCCGACGACTGGTTCGAGTATCACGCACGCAATCTTGCCGGCGTACTCGGCGAAGGCGGCTGTCAGCTTGTCGACATCGTTGTACGGAAGCACGATCGTGTCTTTGGAGGTGCCCTCGGTGACACCGGGTGAGTTGGGAACCGCGAGCGTCGCGGCAGCACTCCCGGCGCTGACGAGCAGGCTGTCGACGTGGCCGTGGTAGTTCCCGGCGAATTTGATCACAAGATCGCGACCGGTGTATCCACGTGCCACACGAATCGCGCTCATGGTGGCTTCGGTGCCACTGTTTACCAAACGAACTTTTTCGATACTCGGGACCGCCTCGATGACCAGTTCGGCCAAACGGTTTTCCGCCGCCGTCGGAGCCCCAAAACTTGTACCCTTTTCCGTCGCTTTCTGTACGGCTTCGACGACAGCCAGGTTGGAATGTCCGAGAATCATTGGGCCCCACGACCCGATATAGTCAACATATTGATTGCCATCCACATCTGTGATGTAGGGACCGCTAGCGCTTTGCATAATAATCGGCTCGCCCCCAACGGCACCGAACGCGCGAGCGGGACTGTTGACACCGCCGGGCATCAGCTGGCAAGCTCGGGTAAATATTTCGTGGCTGCGTTCGCGAGTGATGGTCGCCATTGGGATATTTCCTTGGTTGTTTTACTTTATGCTTGTTATAGCAACTTTTGATCCGATGTAGACCGGTACAGGAACCATATGTCCGACATTCGAAATTCATCCGACAATCAATACTTAATTCTTAAGTCGACAGAGAATCAGGCACGTGGGATCGCGGAGTATGCCATCGAATTCTGCTGTGGCGACTCGGCGGCTCCTGGCGAAGCCGTCCTGCAACGCACTGAGCAGTTTCACCGTGACAGTGTTGCTTGTGCTGTGGCGGCTTTGGCGATCGGAGCCAACGCGCCGCATGTATTGCGTCGCGAAGCCCTCGAGTACGGTTGTGAGGCAGGGCAGGGTGCGGTCTGTTTCGCGTCGTCGACGGCGGTTCAGCCGGAAAAAGCCGTTCTTGCCAACAGCTGTGCCGCGCGGGAGCTGGATTCCAACGGCACGAACTTCGGATACAACCCAAGAACCGGTTACACGCGCGGTGAATTTGGGCATAACGACTTTTATCCAGTCGTCGTCGCTGCAGCCGGGATCGCCGGTTGGGACGGTGCCAAAACTTTGCGAGCCATGCTTTGCCTGGACGAAATCCGTGGGCGGCTGGCCGAATGTTTCGGGCTGAAGGATCACAAAATCGACCATGTGGTTCATGGTGCGATCGCGTCGGCTGCAGTTTACGGAGCCATCGTGGGTGCGACGGCCGAACAGATTGAATCGGCGATCGGCCTGGTGCTGGCTCATTATATTCCATTCCGCGCGATTCGAGCCGGGCATCAGCTGAGCGATTCGAAGGGCGCCTCGGCCGCTGTATCTTCCGAAGTCGCCGTGCTTGCGATGCGGCGTGCCATGCGGGGTTTTATTGGGCCGCAGGATGTGTTCCGAAATCCGCAAGCGATCTTCTGCCTGTTCGAACCGCCGGGCGAAGCCGACAAGTCGCCGTTTGATCTGGAGTTGGCGATGGCGGGCGACGATTTTGCCATCATGGGCATGCATTTCAAGCTCGGGCTCTATGAGCATCAATCGGCTGGAGCGATTCACGGATTGATTGCGTTGCTGGAAGAGAACCCGGCGCTGCTGCAGGAGCCGGATGGTCTGGAAAAGATTCGCATCACGATCTACGAACCGGCGTTTGGAATTATTGGTGATCCGGCGAAACGCGATCCGAAAACGCGGCAATCAGCAGATCACTCGATGGTTTATATTATCGCGACGACGTTGAAAAAGGCGTTGGACGCAAAGGCGGCTGGTTGGCGAGAGCTGTTGCTGATGCCTGCGGACTACGATGATGACGCGCTTGTTGATTCGGTGACTCGGCAGCTGATGGACAAGATTGAGTTTGTTCACGGTGGCAAGGAGTATGACGACAAGTATCCGGACGGTATTCCTACGACACTGGAAATTGAACACGCGACCTTGGGCACCGTTTCGAGTGGACTGGTGATGTATCCCAAGGGACATGCCCGAAATACCGATAAAGATGTCAGCGACTTGATCGAAAACAAGTTCCGGCGACTTGCGGAGTTGGGTGTCAAGGACACGGAAGAGTTGGCAGCGAGATTCACCAATCTGGCAGCGAAGAGTGCATCCGAAGTTCGTGGGCTTTATGACTTTGCCATTAAGGGCTGCGAATAGATAGGGCCACGAGTAGGTTCGTAGCTCCAAAGGTAGGCTGTGCCTGCATGCCCTGCGGAGTGCGGCTGGCCATTGACGCCGAAAACATCAGGCGTAACACTCCAGATGAACATTCATCCTCTACTGGAGACAACCTATGGACGCGAAGCAGGCAATCAAACTTGGTATCGATATGGCGCAAATGGTTTGCGACTCGTACGTCGCCGATCTCAGTGATGACGATCTGATGAAGCGTCCGCACGCGGGATGCAATCACGTCAAATGGCAACTTGGCCATCTGATTTCGTCAGAGCATTCCATGATGGCTGGGCTGTACGATGCGATGCCCGCGCTTCCGGATGGTTTCGCGGACAGGTATACCAAAGACGCCGCTACCTCGGATGACGCTGCGGCTTTTGATTCAAAAGACGACCTGATGAAAGTTTACAAAGAGCAGCGAGCCGGTACTCTTGCCGCCCTCGATTCGTGCCCAGCGGACGATCTCGACAAGCCGGGTCCGGAGGCGATGCGTGATTTTGCACCGACGGTTGGGGCCGTTTTTGCCATGCAAGGTTCCCATTGGTTGATGCATGCCGGTCAGTGGGTGCCGATTCGTCGCGAAGTCGGCAAAGATGTTGTGATCTGATCGACGTCGCGATCATTCGTCGAATTCCCATCCGGTAAGAAACCACCCGTCGCCAAATGGTTCGGTCCATTTGGCGCGGCACCGGACCGTGACCAGTTTACAGCTGATCAAGCTGACGGAGATCCATCCCGTTGTCCGTTCTGAAACGTCGGTCTGGCCAATCACGGCAATGCCCTTTTCACTGATGTCCTGCGCAAAAGCTTCGTGAACATCCCGCCTTCCGGGCCCGAATGAGATCCAGACAGGGCGCACAAACGGTCGTCGCTTCTCAGTTCTGCGATCACTTAACCGCAGATTCTCGGTATCTCGATCTTTGAACAGTTTTTGTACGCTTGCAGTCAGCCTCATGGGGTTGCACCCTCCTCAAAAGTATGGGGGACATCTGAAACCTAGTTCAGATCCATTCGGGTGGTCTGCAGAAAATTAAAAAATGAGAGGGCGCACCCTTTCGCTGTAAGGGAAAGGGACAACCGTACGTCAGGTTGGGCCGGTTGTAGGACTGCCGGAGATTTGCTGTTTCCGATCGTCGATGACGATCAACTGCCTGCCCTGAAAGGGCCCCGACATGTCAGCCTGGGGCAGTCGCGGCGAGCCTCGGCGAGTCGCGAGTCGCCCCAGGTTCCTGAATCCCGGAAGTTGGGCGATCGAGCATTGTGTTTGA
>CALHZT010000137.1 GCA_938040995.1 uncultured Pirellulaceae bacterium
ATTCCGCGTCGCCATCGTTCGGCCTGCGCAGCAACTTGAGGCCGGACGATGGCGATGTGGAACGGGCGGCCCATTCTGAAGAGCTTGAGTGAGGATGCACTATCCTCTCAAATTACCCACTCATTCCGTGTGTGAGCCAAACTTTCTTATTGAGCGAATCGGCTTGCATGCTGGACCAGTTTTCGGTGTCCATCGGCTCGACGATCAAGCGGCGGAGCGTGGCTAGGTTTTGTCAACGAACTTTTTGGTGTCAGGCATTTTCCGGCGCAATCACCCAAGTCGCATTCTTGCGAAAGTTCTTGCGAACACTGTCCGTCTTCTTTCCGAACACCTCGGCATGAGCCGGATTGTCTTCGCGGGGCCGTCGGGCAATGCCTTGCTTGAGTTTACGGGCGAGAGCCGCCGTAACAGATGCGAGGCAGAATCCTTCTAGTCCCTCAATCTCGACCTCTGGTCCACGGTCGATCGCCAGAGACTCAGCGGCCAACGTAACGGACATCGGCGAGCCGTTTGGATGATCCTCAAACGCCGCCTTCGAGATGCGCACTGTTCCAGTATTCTGATCTTCAACGAGATGCCATGGCGGAATCCTGCGCCAAAGGTCGGTATCGTCGGTAATCGTCAGATCATCTTCGTACTCGTCAGACTCGACCATCCTGCATTCCGTTAACGTGCGTCTCTTAGCTGCGCGATGCACTCACTGAGTTGTGTCATCGAAGCATCATCAACTTCAGACTCCGTTCCATCCTTCTCAAACGAAAGCTGCACCCATGTCGGTGACTTGAAGTCGATTTCGAGATCAACTCCTGCCACATGCCACTCGACCATAATGCCACCGTTACTCGTTGGGACAATCGAGGGCATCGGATCATCGTGTTGAAGGTTGTTCAGCAATGTACAAACTGCAAACCCGGCAGTGTCGATGTCGATTCGCCGCGAGCGATAAGAGTTCCAGTTTTCCGGTAATGCTCCGAGCGCCGCGACCTTTTCGATGAGTTGTTCTTGCCAAGTTTCCAAGTGACCGCTGAAAGCAAGCACGGCGTCCGAGCCAAACGGAACATGAACCCAAGTATCAGACTCGAATGCCACGCTCGCCATCGGGCGTGGTTCCGAGAAAGAATACATTTGGTCCGATAAAAAAGCAGGTGGCAATTTTCGCTTTCTTGTGAGAGTCGATGTCATTGTGTTCGTTCCCAGGTTTTGTGCATCGAATCCATTGTTAGTTCGGCGAAGCTTTTTACGATCGCTTCGTGAGCGTGGTCCAAGAACTGTTGTGCGCCAGCGAGATTGCGTTCCGCAGGTGCCCCTCTAGCAGTCAATGTAAATCTAATGCCGGGTTTGTTGTCGGGAACACGAACTGCTGAATGTGCCGAAACGTGAAGCCGTCCAACCGGCTGACCATCTCCATTATTCATACGATATCGCACATTGAAGTTTAGGTCTTCGGGATTCTCCAAGACGGACGTCTTGGCAGGTTCCAGAAACTTGAAAATCTGGTCCATTTGCCCCAAATCGACATCTTCAATGATGTTTACGTACGTCAACTCGCATTGGTTGGGATGAAGCTGGCAACCATTGTCGCTGATGAATTGCTCGAAGACCTTCCAATCGTCCTCGAAAGCGACACGCAATTTCTCATAGCTCGGATAGTCAGAACCATCGTTTGTCTTGCGCCAATTCCTGATAAAGCGGTCCCGCTGAACCTGAATCAACTCGCTGTTGTCAGTGTTCACAAACCACAACCTTGGTGCCGAAATCGGATTGACCGAAAACTGGATCGTGGGTGGAGCAATGACGCCGAAACGTTCGACGGTGCTTTCAAGTTCTGGATGTTCTTGAATCGACGGAAAGCGATCGCGAAACTTTTCCCATGACAATGCAAGCTGAATCGTCGTCGGCAGCCGCTCAAATTGAACGGAAAGCGCAACCTCAACAACCGGTGGCTTTCTGAATTTTGGGAGTTGGCCTGTCATTCGGAGAGTTTGGTCTCGGCGTTATTTCGGTCACGCGTAGGTATCAGATATACGCGGCAAATTCCATTGCGGTTTGCGAGAATAGGCAAGATAAGTCTACTCTAATGCGCTTCGCAGATCATCCCGAGGTGTATTCAACGATTGCTAGCCTCTCTTCGATTTCGTCTTTGTTGTTTTCACCGGCGGCTAGTGCCTTGCCGCTCACATTGCGACGACGAAAACTGGTGACCAGTGTTTCGGATCGGTGCTTGGCTTCGGGATCAAAGCTGGAAGTCAGCAGTTGGTCACGCGTGAATTTGTCGATCACCTGATGCTCGGGTCGCAGCAAGATTTCGCGGAGCTGCGGGTTGTGAAACGGGAGCAAGGCGGCGCGGACTTGTTCGGCTTCGATTTCGTCCAACCGGGTGTCGGTGACCGCGTCGGGCGTGACGCTGAATTTGCTGGCGGCAAGCTCGCGGTTCTTGTCGGCGTCAACGCTGTGAGCTGGCTGACGGGCTGGCCTGAGGTCTGACGTTCGATGTCGGTGCGTCATGTGTCGCTGCGGCTTCCGGCAAGGCGGCTGATCTTGGCTCCGAGTGTGCTGGCGAGGACGGGGTGGACGACGCCTTGCTGACTTCTTTGAGGACGCGCTCGAGCGTGACGGTGGGCTGGCGATCAAGCGACTTTGACTGGTTCTTATCCGGTTTGCACAGTCCGACGGCGTCAACGATGACGAAGCGGGTTTTGCCGGCTGCGGCGGGCGTGACGGATTTGAGCGAGTTGGCGTCGATGACGCGGCTGCCTGGTCCTTTCATTTGCTCGAAGCAGGACCACGATTTGATGTTCCGCATGACGATCAAGCATTCGAGCGAGGGATCGAGAATTCGGCAATGATACGCGAAGTTTTTACTTGAGTCGCTGTGCCGCCAACAAGGTGGCCGCAATCAACGATGTTCGGGGCGAGTTGCCTTCGGCGGTGTGGCACTGGCCAGAGCTTGCTCAAGCCAGTGTTATTATTTTGAAATGCCCTTGCTGACTGAATTGCTACGTCAGCCAAACTGAGAGTAAGGCACTTTCTTCAGAATTCAACCTGTTGATGGCGACTCCATTCTTCAAGCCACTTTCTGCCGTACACTGGCTGGAGCAAAGCTCCGCCAGTGCCACCCAAAATTCACAGCCCAGTGAAGATGCGTATCGCCCTTCGGTGGGACATACCGAAGCAGTTGGCTGAAGTCGAACGCTCAGGGAAGATGCTCAACATGATAGTTGTGGCATTGAGTGCAGTTGCTTCCCGCTGATTCGGGAGATCCGTTGTGGCAAGAAGCGCAGCCAGCCTTTGCCATCGGTTGGAAACTGCTTTCGAAAATGTACGGATCCGGCTGTGAGTACGAATTGGCAGAACTGGCGGTTTCGTCGAAGGCGTGGCAGGACGTGCAATCCTGAAGTCCCGGCAAGATCAGGTGAGGGTCGTGAGAAAACTTCGTAAACGACTTGCCAACCGATTCTGATGTCGACTCCGAATCGCGACCGCGCCAGTGTACATTCAGCTTTCCATAACCGGTCCCGTCCGAAGCTGTTTTGCCCTGATCCACACTATGGCAAGTGATACACAGGCCATTGGAGGTCGAGGATGATAACTGGTTCCATAGCGCATTGAAATCATCACTTAACGTTGCCAGATTCGATTCGGTCGCGGTCGCGATCCAGCTTTTCATAAAATCGCTGGCATGCCCTGTCGGCCGATAGCGTAGCGAATAGTCACTATCGTCACGGACCCAGCCGGTGGCGGCGCTGTTGACGGAGACCGCGTCCGGTCGTTGCCTGGCGGCTGGGATCGGACGGCCGGCACGACGGGCTTCGACTTCCGCTTTCAGATTCGGGAACCACGCCCGCTGCAACTGCTTGATGGCTTCGGGCGAGATATGGCCCGTCAAGTTCCTGGCCGTTTCGTCCGGCAGCTTTGTGCCCATGGCCTTTTCCAGGCGAGCCGCCAATGCAGGCGGGCCCTGCTCGACCATGTCGTAGATCAGGTACTTGATGCCCCAGGCGATGTCATGCACCGACTCAACATCATCGATATCCGATGGATCCACGTCGAGAAACTCAAAGCCTGTTCCGAAATGTTCCACGGCACTGCGGGCGAATGGATCGGTACTCAACAACGCACGAGTCAGGTTTGGCAGCTCGCCGTCAAATTCCGTCGCCGCCGCGGCTGGCCATTCGCCAATGTCCAGTTTTTCGGATCGCAGCGCGGCCACATCAATCATGGGCAACTGCAGGAGTGCAAGTCCATCACCAAAACTCTGCTGAATCTTCTCATCGTGACAGGACGCGCAGGTTGATTCGTAGCTGAGCACGGATGTGATCGAGCCATCACTCGACTGAAGATGACACTGCCGGCATTCAAACGATGCGACCTGACCGTTTGGATTTTTGGATGCCGGATAGTGCTGGGCCATGTGAGTCAGATGATCGAAAACAATCCGCGTCCGTCGGCGATAGGGGAATTCGCCAAGCTCGGGGTGAGCCGCCGCGAACTGATCGAAATCGTCCTGGTGGCAGCTGGCACATTGAGTGTTCGAGACCGCCGACAAGTTGTGCAACGCTCCGTGGTGCTCGCGGTGACACGCTGAACAGGCAATCTCCGCGTTTGCGGCCCGATCGGGATTTGGCGGGGTTCGACCAAGCCGCAGGCAGGCGGCAGCCGTCATTGCGAACGCTTCTTCGCTGGTCAAGTTGTGCGGGAGCAACGCCGTAGCCACGTTCATTTTTTCGCCATGACACTTCAGGCACTTTTCCGACTGCGTTTCCCCAAGAACTTTTCCTGGTGCGATCGACGCAACCGCCCATTGGCTGAGCCCGACATCGCCCGCCGCATGGCAAGAAGCACAGTGACTGGAATCCGGATTCTGTTCACTGAGAATCTGGGCGTGCTTCTGAGTCATCGGGCCGGGGGACAAAACGGTATCCCGCCACCCGGACGAGAGCATCAGTGCGATGGCTCCGATAGACGCGGCGGCGCACCATGCGACAAAGCGGCCGCGGCGGACTCGCAGGCTGGGCTCTGGTGAGCACGGCGGGATTTCGTTGCAGCATTCACCGTCAGCGGTGGGTCCATTTTCACATTTGCCGCCTCGTCCGTTTGATCGTCCGCAGATCCACTTGCCGGCCTTGTTGGCTTTTGGCTGACATTCCCTGTCCGCCTGACAATCGCCTTTGGGACTTGGGCCAAGCAGACAAAAGACGCCTTCGCAGGCGTTGCCGCATGTGTACGGCTGGTTAGGACGCTCGTACGCTCCGTCGTCGAACGATTGCAGACGATCAGGTTGGCTTTTCTTGCCACCGCTCACAACACGTTCCCCCGAAAGGCATGAGCCATAATCGCATGCAGCGTGGCAACGGAAACAAGTGCGTAGGTTAATCCGATATGCAGGAACATCCACCACTTCAACGCCCCCTGCAGGGCCTGGTGGTAATCAAGATCGTCACGCTTATCGATCAGGCGACTGAGCCGCTCACCGGCGACCAGTTCGGATTCGGAGCAGTACCTTTGCAGGTTCGAAAGCTCATTCCGGAGTGTATTTCTCAATCGACTGGTCGGGTTCAGGAAGTAGAAGAAGCTTCTCGGTTTGACGAAGTACTCGGTCAGTCGCAATGTGTAGTAATCGGCAATCGTCTCCGAGGGAAAGTCGCTAACGAGCGAGACAACAACGGAGTGCGCTTCGTTGCGGACTTGGGTACGAAACTGCGGGATGCGCTCGTAAATGATCTCTTCACGAAGCTTGGACAATCGTCGCGGAACGGTGCGGGTGAGGTACAGTCCAATGATGCCATTCAGGGACGTCATCATGAAAAGCATGAAGAGGCATGACTCCAGGATACCGTTCGGCGGTCGCCAGCCGACGTGCATGCCGAAGATTGCCATCGCAATAATCCCGACATAGATGTGAAGCTGCATCCAGGTCGAAGCGCGACCCAACGGCAGGAAGCTGAGTTTCTTTCTCAAGTTGAAGAGTGCGAGAAAAAAGACGCTGGCGATCAGAATGTAGCCGCTGGTAAATGCTGACGGGTGGGTCGCAGCGTGATTACGAATCAGGCTGACAGCAAGAAACAATATGACGCCGGCGGCGAGCAGGCCTGTAATCGACGATCGCTGCATCCGTAGCTGGATCCGTACGAGGGATAATTCCGGGCGAAAATGCGTGGCGGCTGCGCGCACGATGCGGCTTCCGTACCGCCCTGCAATGATAGCTGGAATGCCTGATTTGAGCCTACGTCAGTTGGGCAGCTAGCGGATTTTACGTTGCCCAGAACGAACACGAACTGTTGCAGATACATCGGCGCGTTTGGCCGCTCCTCCCCGCCGCTTAGTTAGGCTCCGAACCTCCTCACGCGACACGTGGTATGCCCTGCTCATTCTTCGCATGACACCACTGCGTCGGAGGAGGGTTGCTTGGGGCGAGCGGCCGAGGTTATGCAGGCGGCTGCAATAAATCTGGCGCGAGCACAAATACCACTCAACATTGAATTTACAGCACCCCAGCCTCGTCCGCCTCGCCCTCCCACGCCGTTCGTGATTTGACCGCTACTACTGAGCCAGATGCGCAGCAAGGTTGGGCATGTCGTTCATGTCAATGCGAACGAGCGCGTCGTGAGGACAAGCCGCCTGGCACGCAGGACCGCCCCAGTGATCGACACAGAGGTCGCATTTGGTGGCTTTGACGATCGGCGAACGGGTTTGCTCGTCGAGGATGAATCCGCCGGATTCGCCGCGCACTTCAACCATGCGAATGTTGTTGTAAGGGCATGCGTTGGAACAAGTCGCACAGCCGATGCAGGTCATGTCGTTGATCAACACGTTCCCGGTGCTTTCATCCCGACCGATGGCTCCGGTCGGACAACCAATCATGCACACCGGATCGACACACTGCATGCAGGCATTCGCGATCATCCAGTTTTCATGAGTCAGACCGTGACGAATGAACCTCGGATTGTTGTCATGACTCGTCGCACAAGCCCGCACGCAATCGTCACAACGCGTGCAGCGATCCGTGTTGATCAGCATGGCCTCGGTGCCGTTCATCAACCGGTTCTCGACGACGAACTCAAGAAACCCGGTGTCGATCTCACTGGATTCGAGGTCTTCCTCGACGTCGGTCACGGCCGTGGATTCGTTAAGAGCATTCGACACTGTCTGAATGGAAGACTTGATCGTCGAGGCAGGCAGGACCGGCAACACAAACTGTTCAATCAGTCGCGTGGGAATTCGCAAAATATCCACATAGCCAACGGACCGAAGCGTTCTCTGAAGCGGTACCTGCTTTTCGTGGTGCGCGTTGTAGATCAGCTCGTCCAGCCCATAGAGCTGGCCTTTCCCGAGATACGCCATGGTCAAGTCGCCATGCCCGTAGGTTCGGGACAGCCTTGCGAATCCGGAACGGATGATGATCAGTCCGTTCGTGTAGTGATCTTCTTCGCAAATGATTGGTTCGGCAGCGATTCGCGAACGTGAGTCGCCCTTCTGAATTTTCTGGTACTTTGCCTGCCATTCAAAATCGCCATACGATTCGAACTCGGTGGCTTGCGTGATCTCACGAATGCCTTCGTCCGAAACCTTGCGAAGGATCGGTGTATTTCGCAGTTGTGAGAACAAGCTGTTGGAACGATACAGCTCGACGACGTGTTGCTTGAGCGCCGGATCGCGGCGCATCAGTTCTCGCAAACCCTGCCAGCGAATTTCGAGCACCGTGGTAGGCACGTCCGCAAAGACCGTCGCCGAGCGCGGGTTGCGTGAAAGTGCTGAAACTTCACCGAAGAACTCGCCGGCGCCCAGCTGCAATGTATTGAACTCGTCAAGAACGCCAGGAACATCCTGAAGGAAAATGCGCGTGTCTTCACCGACTGAACGAACGCCGACGGAATCGTCCATCTGCGCCTCGCCGTAGCGTCGAATTTCCGGATACTTCGTCCCGGTGAGCATATTGCCCAATGTTTTCAGCCAACCAGAATGCGAACGCTGCTTGCGCCCCAGCATTTCGTCGGGTAGTGACTGCAAGGTGACTCGCACCGCGCCACGCAGAATCAGGAACGCACTGTTTCCATAGTCGCCTTCGCGAACGATGATGTCGCCGGCTTTGTAATTTGTCAGGCGGGCATCATTCAGCAGGATGTCCGGCAGTGCGCAGTGCTTTGGAAAACGCGAAGCGTCCATCAAAAGAAACGGCTCAATCGCCAGCAACTGGCTAACCGCTGATGGAGTCATGTCCTTACCGAAAGGGACGTCCCATCGCTGTGGCCTCTGGACTGCAATACTCATGTAGCTGGGCCTCCGAGCCCCTTGTTTTCTCTCGCCGTGCGCAGACTAGTGCATTTTGCTTCTTCACTGAGGGTAGGTGGACGAGGCAACGAATCCGTTTGTTGCGATTTATCCCACGGGACTCGTGGCCTCGTCCACTACAGCGAACGCTAACTCCAGGTTGGCACTAGTTCTTGTATTGCGAAGCTGCCGGCAGGTACGCATCGACCGCGCCCAGCGTCGCACAATCCGCCGACTGGGCAAAGCTGAATGCCGCCGAGCCGACCTGATCTGCTGCCAGCGTCAATGCATCCTTGTTGTTCGATTTCAGTTTGACGCCGTACGCAGCGTCCAGCGCCTCAGTCAGAATCGGGTGGTTCAACTGCGCCTGCAATTCGGCAAGGCGTTTACGGGCTTCGAACGCGCGCTCGGCCGACGCAAATCCATAAGTCGCCGCACTCGTTGCGTTTGCCGTTGCCCGCAGGCTGTATTCAAGGTTCGTCATCAATCCAGTCACGTACATCAATCGCAACCGGCCCGTTGGGCTATGGGCATTACTCGCATAGTCGGCAGAGAGGAAGTTGTGACGAATCATTCCTTGCGACCAGGCTACGAGTTCGAACCCGGCGCTTCCTGCCGCGTGACCGCCAACGTTGACAAGTTGTTCGTTCGGAACCGTGTGGCAGTTGTAACAGCTTCGCGCAATCAGGTAGACGTTGGCAGGATTCTGCATCCCGTTCCTGATCGCTTTGGTGACTCGTTGCTGGGCATGCTCGGCAGATTCAGATTCTTTGGTAACGGTCGGTCCGCCATAGTCGTTATGAATGGCGATCCAGTCCTGGGCGGCCCCGTGACACGATTCGCACGAGACGCCGGCGACGGCTTTCTCGCGACCGTCTACCGCCTGCATCGTGTAATGACATTTCGTACAGAGGTCGCCGCGTTTGATGGACCGAATGCCCATTCTCTCTGCGATCTGCTTTGCTTCCGGACGACGATGCAGTTCCTTGAACGTGTGATGATGTGGCGTCTGTTTCCAGACAGCGACTTCCTGCCCATGGCATTTCATGCACGCTTCGGACCCGACCACTTTGGAAGAGTCCATGCTCACGGCGCCGTGAATGGCATCCTGAGCGATCGCTGCCGTTGCCAGACAAGTCATGGCAAGAAGCGCAACAAAAGCTGCGATGAGATGGGAAAAACGGAAACTTGGCTGGGCAACCACAACGCGACTCCGGTGATGTTCTTCTTGATTTGTCTCTGTCTGTCAGGCGAAAGCGCGAGCAGACTGGATAGAATTGAGGACAATGCAAAGTTAGAGCGCACAGCGAAGAATGCGCGCATCTACCGGAGAAATCGGCTATTCACCGCACCAGCACCAAGTCGAAATGCTGGCGAACCGACGAAAGAATCAGGCGTCGAGGACAAGTCCGCCATCTGGAACGCAAATGCAGGGTAAACAGGTCCCCTTTTCACACTCTGCGTGCTCACCATCCGCATATTTGACATTACCCGACTTAATGGCGATCGCGCAAGAACCGCAATTTCCGGCGCGGCAGCCGGATTCGATTTCGATCCCCTGCGACTCTGCGAAATCCAGAATCGAGTCGAAACCGGGATCCCATTTGGTGGCTTTTTTCGAGCGGTCAAATGCAACAACCGGTTGGGAAGCGGTGGGCAAGTCAGGTTGCGATTTCGGCGGCTTGGTCTTCTTCAACGAGGCCGGACCGAAGGCTTCGGTATGAATGGAATCCTCCGGCACGCCCCACTCGCGGAGGCCGTTGCCGACGCTGTCCATGAACGGAGGCGGACCGCAAAGATAAAACTCGTAGTTCGGTGATCGAAGCACATTCTTCAACAAGTCGGGAGTTACCCAACCTTCAACGTGATAGTCCTTGCCAACCGCATCCGTCGGCAAGGGCGAGGAATAGCAAACGACCTGCTGCACATTTTCATGCGTTGCACATAAAGACGCCAGTTCCTTTTTCATGGCGTGATCGCTGCCATGATTCACACCGTAAAAAAGAACAACGCCACGATCACTCCCTGAATTGCAAATAGAATGCAACATGCTGGCCATGGGTGTAATCCCGATACCGCCAGCAAGTAAAACGACAGGGTTGTCTGATTCATTGTCCAGAAAAAATGAACCCTTTGGTGATTTCACATCGAGAATATCGCCTTGCTGCACAACATCGTTCATAAAAGAACTGGCTTTGCCTGGCGGCAACTCCGGCTTGTCGTGAGGTGGAGCAATCTTTTTAATCGTGCAGCGGTAGTAGGGTCGGCCTGGACCGTCTGAAAGGGAATAACAACGAGTCACCGGTTTGTCGACACCTGGCAGCTTCAGTCGGAACGTCAGATGCTGTCCCGGTTTGAATGAGGGGATCGTCTTGCCGTCGTGAGGAACGAGATAGATCGAATGTGTATTGTCGGCCTCGAGAATTTTGCGGTCGACACGGAACTTGCGATAACCGGTCCACCCTTCGGTCGATTCTTCCTTCACCTTGTGCCGGTTCTTCAGCGTGTGAATCTCGGCGTTCAGCTGCTGGATGCGGAGATTGTTAACTCGGGAATCAGCAACCAGACGCAACAGACTTCTGCATAGAAACACCAGCGCCTGAAGGGCCACCAACAGGCAGATGACTGTACCCAGTATTTGCGCCGCACTTACAAACATCCGTGTCGTAACTTCCCTGGATTTCTGTAGATTGCCCCGGTTTCGGCAACCGAGCCGTTCGACCTCTGGTACCGTACGCACAACGCCGCCCCGGAATTGCGGGTGGCATTTGTCACTTTCCATGTAAACTCGCGTTATTCTCGCGAGAAAACGACTTCGACACCATATCGATTCATCGGGCCTCAGGTCGCCAAAATCAACTCCGACAGTCGGACTGTAGTGATTTTTCCACCGCCCACCGGGTAAACAAGGAAACGCTCCCGGGGCGAAAGCGTGCAATTCAAAAGCAGAAAGGTACTGTTAAGGGCTACCGGCTGGCATTTGTCGTGGCTCTTTATCTTCGCCCAACATCCATCCCCCGACGACAATGCTTGAACTAACCGTCCATAGCCCACAGAGACACCAGCAGTACTCGCTGCCATCGGCCTCGTTGAATATCGATGAATGGATCGCATCAGAACTGGATTTCTGGGCAGAAGATCTTGCTGGCATCGGCTTGTCCATCCAGCTTGATGCTGACAACTCCATGGTGACCGTAAACAACCGTGGGCAGGATCTACATCTCCCACAGTTGAACCGCGATTTCGGGCAACACAGTTCCGAACAGTTTCAACTGCCACTTCAGTTGCAATCCGGCGAAACGACGATCGAGCTACGTTCGTCGTGCGCGACGACAAAATCCATCTTTCGCATGCGAAGCATCAAACGCGGCGAGAATAACGAGCCAAGCGTACCCGAGGAGATTCTGGGGCAATCACCAGGAGCCGAAACACTGGCTCGCTGGTTCGAATCGCTAGGCAAGCTGCAGAGATCGGCGGCTGGTTCGCGAGAACTGTTTGACGCCGCTGTTCGCGCCGTCATTCAGCCGGGCGGTCTGGACGTGGCGATGCTGATCATGAAGACAGGCGACGCCTGGACAATCAACGCAAGTCATGTAACCAACCCGAGCCTCGGGATCGGCTATTGCAGAGAGTTAGTTGAACAGGTCGCCGAGAAGCGGCAGACGATTTTCCATGAGCGATCCGTAGACGAAACAGAGCGCGATGACTCAATCGTGGTCTCGCCTGTATTCGCTTCCGACGGAAGCGTCGTTGGAATGTTGTACGGCGTGCGATCGTCGCTGGGCAACAATCTTCGCCGCTACATCCGTCCGCTGGAGGCACTGTGGGTCCAGTTGGTTGCGGAAGCCATCACCGGTGCCGTTGTACGAATGGATGCAGAAGCCAACGCGACGCGAACACGCGTTCTGTTTGAACAGGCTTTTAGCGGTCGGGTCGTCAGAAAACTGATCGAAGACCCTTCGATACTCCAAGGCACCGAGCATGACGTGACCGTGCTCTTTGTCGACTTGCGCGAATTCACGTCGATCTCGGACGGACTCGGAGCCAAAAAAACGTACCGCTTTCTTGGCGACTTTCTTGAGCATTTGACGGACTGTGTGCTGGGCGAAGACGGTGTCGTTATCGATTATTACGGTGACGGGCTCGCAGCAATGTGGAACGCGCCGACTCGCCAACCCGATCATGCACTGCGTGCCTGTCGAGCCGCGCTAAAGATGCAAGCCGGATTGAGTACAGTTTCCGACCGATGGTTAAAGTCGATTGGTCAAAAATTGAACATCGGTGTCGGAATCAACACCGGCCGGGCGCTTGTCGGCAATGCCGGTACGCAGCGACGAATGAAGTATGGACCGCGTGGCACGACAGTGAACATTGCCAGCCGAATTGAGTTCGCCACCAAGCGGTTAGGCGCGCAGATCCTCATCACCGCCAGTACGTTCGACGAAGTCAGTGAAGAAGTCCGCGCGACACGCATGGGACAGGCCCGGTTTCGGGGTATCCGAAAACCTGTCGAGACGTATCAGTTGCTGTCACTCAGCAATCGAACGGTCGAACGTCGCCTGCTTGAGCGAATGGAACTCTACGAAGAGGGCCTGAGAATGTATGAACGAGGCGAGATCGACAATGCACTCATGCTCCTGGAAGCCAATCGGCAACCCGCCGGGTTGTCCACGGAAAGAGCATGCGACACGTTCCTTTACGAGTACCTCAAGAACTTGCCAGAGGACACTTCGGAACCAACGTTCGACTTGACGTAACATCCCCCCAAATAGTTTGAACGTTCTCCTGAAGGGCAGATGGTATTTACCTTTGCCATCATTTATCGTGGATTGGTAACCCAACCTCAGGAGCAAGTTATGTCACTCATTCGCGGCTTCGCTGGACTGATTGCCCGCATCGCCATCTGCCTGGCGTGTATCGCCACTCTGCTCACCGTTACCAATCTGAAAGATGGCCTCGCAGGCGAACTCCCGACGATCGAACAACTGACACTGATGCTCGAAAACCGCGGGATCAATGAGCCGCGCACGGTCCTGATTGGCAGTTTGATTGCGTTGGGTGCCGGCTGCCTGATGCTCATCACCGGATTCCTCGGTCGCATTGGCGCGTTGTTGCTGCTGGTCGTGCTCGCCGCAGCCACCATAAAGTTCTTTCCATTCTGGGAACACGACCAGACGACGACTCTGTTTGCTGAGCAGCTGAGGAGCTTTCTGATCAATGCAGGATTGTGTGCAAGCCTGCTGATGCTGTTCGTGAACAAGTACGCGTGGATTTCCAAACCAAAATCTGATTACGATGATGACTTCGATCCGTATTAGTTGGTTCGCAGGAACCTGTTTTTCTGCTTTTGAATGACCAATCTGTTGCGCGACCTCTTCTGCCGGCAGTGGCTTTTCATCACGGCTTCGGGAGAGGCTCCGAACCTTTGTAGAAAGGGCGTCCATTCGTTGGTTTTAGCCACATATCTACGTCACTTACCAAGTAGGCCCGTACAAGCGGCGTTACAGGCCGCAATGTTCTTGAGCGCGACGCCGCGCTGTGCGGGCATGAAGCGTTTGGTGGAATGAGCTTCCGATTGCCGGCACTGCGCGGCATTCACCTTCACCAAATTGAAAATCGTCTCGCCGCTGGTACTAGCCTACCTCAAATCGTCATTACTATTTTCCACGCGCATGCATGAGCATGGTTTTCCCTTTCGACGGGCTAGCACCTGAACCGCAGCACCCCCCAAGGCAGCTACTAAATGGGGCATCCTGTTTGCCAGTCGTTAAGTCTTATCCATTCTGCGGTGAGGCTAGCAGTGCGTTCGGTCGTTTGAACTAAGCACTGCAAGCTGGCCCGCCGATAGGCCTTGTAGATCGAGTATTGCACCGTGATTTATAGACCTGTGCGACCAAGGATGGTTGTTCTCGGCAAGGATGCCGTCACAGGTCGTTTTCATTTTGGGGGTGGTTCCGTGTTTCGAGACCGATTTTGGATGCTAGTCGGACTGATCGTGACGTTGACGCTGCAAACGGCATATAGCCAGGTCGTTCCAGGAACGGGAACGAAGATAGAAGCCGTCGGCGATGATTTTGAATCGCAACCGGACTGGAAATACGTTCCCAATTATCCCAAGAGCAGTCGCAATATCGATAAGCAGGAGCGTGGCCCGCTCGGCTTTGCTACCAACAATCGTTGGCTGGAAGGACCGCATCGCGGATCACCCGACATTTTGCGACTGGTCGATACGCCCGTGGGTGGAATCGAAGGCAGTCAAAAGTCGCTGATGATCCAAACGAAGTTTCCGGGCATTCCGGGACGAAAGACCGGAAAGCCTCAGCAGGATGATCTGCTGGTAAAGGTCAAACGGATTCTTGGTCAGCCGGTTCCGGCAACATGGTCACCCAACTGTGTCGTTCGGGTCCATATCCCCGAGTATGACGAGTGGGAAAAGCGGTCTGGAACCAGCTTTGGATTCCGCACCGATTGCTGGGGTCGCAAAGGCGGCAGCGGCGAACTCGAGCAGTATTGGCCGGGCATTCTAATTAACTTTCGCAGTATCAACGACAACAAAGGTCACCGGGAAAACTCGGCTTTCCTGAGCGTTCGAGGTGACCATCGTGGTAACGACGTCAAGGCGATCGAAGTTACTCCCGGATGGTGGACTCTCGGCCTCTCGGTCACCCCGAATGGTATGTGCCACTTCTACGCACGTCAGGGAGTTGAAGATCTTGAAGAGTCGGATCGCATGGTTTCCTACTATTGCTACGGCTTTCGAGCCGAACGAATGGACCTGTTCTTCTTCAACGTGGTGACCATGGACAACGGTGGGCAACTATCCACGCCATGGACCATTGACGATCCATCGTTCTACTGCACGACGCCTATGGCGTTCATGCCATCGGATCGCCGCAAGAAAATGCGCTAAGGCGGCTGCGGTGTACAAGCAGCAATTTGTACAGCTTGCTATTTCGATAGCCCGCAGTGGGCGAGCCAACGCTTAAGTTGCACGAACTGCCTGTCCCCATTCGCAGGACTCGTTGCCTCGTCCACCGCGTGGAAGTTCTTGTCATGTCGCGCGCTCGCTAGCGACTCTAGCGTCGCTTCCGAATTCTCTTCACCATTTTCGAAACCGCCCTTGACCGGTCACTTCGGTTTCCAATACTCTCCCGCCTCAGATGGGAAGCAAACAGTCATTGCGGCTTCCCGAGTGACGAAACAAGACTGGTTTTGCAGCTCCCGTAAGCGAACCTGCACTGGGACATCCAATCTGGAAACGGAAGGTTGTTCTGCGGACCGGAGCAAACGTTGGCAAGGAGGCTGACTGAAGCTTTACAACTTACGCGTTGCAAGACTGACGGCGACCTGAGCAAGGATGCGAAGGACGCCGACAATCCAATCGCTCCCGGAAACGTGACGGAGTCCTCTGCCCCCCTGGGACCCGAAATTTTCCGGGGGCATTTTTTATGCGCACCTTCCAATAAGGCGTCTGGCGAACATCCGCGTCAGAATTCACCGCGGCGACGCCGGGCTGTAAAGCCTCCGAGTGGGGTGTTGTAGCGGAACAGTTCGTGTCCGTTCTGGAGCAACGCAAAATCTGATACATCGACGCGTATGGCCGCTCCTCCCCGTCGCTAAGGCTCCGACCCTCCTCGCGCGACGCGTGGTATGCCCTGCTCATTCTTCGCATGCCACCACTGCGTCGGAGGAGGGGTGCTTGGGGCGAACGGGCCGAGGTCAGGCAAGCGGCTGCGATAAATCTGGCGCGAGCACATATGCCACTCGACATTGAATTCTCGACACCCCAGCCTCCGACAGGTCAATCACTTCGATGCAATTCAAAAGATCGCTTCGAAATGGGAATTGACCCAGTGACTGATATTTCGTTAGATCAAGCCTGACAACGACTTAAGATTCACGCTCCTTTTCCATTTGAATTCGAATCGCCACGCAATTTATGAATGATGGCCCGATCTTCGTCTCCGGATTTTCGCGAGGCGGAACGACGATCCTGATGAACCTGATCGCATCGCACCCCGATGTTTGCACGGTCGGCGAAACCCATCAGCTGTTCAAGGGCTCCAACATTCTTGATTCGCCCTTTCAAATCGCGCGAAAAGCCGTTTTTCGCGACTTGCCAGTCATCCTCGCGACTGGCCAGGACTTTCTCAGCCCACGCAATATCAGCGACCGACCTGCGATCCGCGACTGGACGCGCAATCTTGTTCGCCGCGTTTTCGCTCAATCAAAATCGGGTTCGTTGCACGAACATCTCAATCGGTTCAAGGCGCCGGGCGAAGTTTACGAACAATCGGAAATCGACGCGGCAAGGATGCTGGCCAAAAACCTTGACGGCACCGTGTTGATCACGGACGTCCTTCGGGAAATCTATCCGAACTGTCACTTTGTCGGGCTCACGCGCCACGGACTCGCGGTTTGCGAAGGCCATGCCAGGCGGGGACGCGACGCGACTCAGGTTGGCAAGCTGTACTCCCGAGTCGCCGGAAAGATGATTGAAGATTCGCAAACCATGGACAACTATCAGCTTGTCCGGTTCGAAGACCTCATGGCGAATCCCGTCGAAGAATTGCAGAAGATCTTTGCCGGATTGAATCTCAATACGACGCGTCTGGAACAGGTCCGACTGCAGCAACGCAAGATAGTGACAACCAACGGGGACCATCGACTGCCCGGTGACTCGGGTGGGAGCGAATGGGACGTTCGCTGGCTACCGGTCGACGAACTTCCTAGCCATCTCGACCCGAACGTCAACGAGCGACAGATCAGCCAGTTGTCGGACAAGAACCGAGCCGACTTTCTGCAACAGGCGGCTTCGACCATGACGGCACTTCGGTACGAATACGAACAGCACACCCCCGTGTCGGCCGAGTCGGTCAAGTCGTCGAATTCCAGGTCACGTTCGCAGGACCCTCAAGCCGCATAAGCAAATATCATGAACCAGCTTGTCGCCGGCCTCTGTTCGCTCACCGTTGCCATCGCCGTCGTCGGTTGTAGTTCAAGTCATGCACAGGATCAGGCGCTGCCCGGCCGCCCTTCGGCAGCCGTCTCCGGCAAGCCCGCTAGTGCCCTTCCCGTCTCGACCACGAACCCGAACGTTGCCGAGGTTCTCAGGTTCTTCCAACAGATGACTCGTCGCGACGGAGTCCTTGTCGGCCAAAATATCGGACACGGTAACGGGAGTGTGACCAAAGACTACTACAGTTATGTTGATGCGCTCCATCGTAAAACAGGCAAGTGGCCCGCGATGCTCGGCATCGACTATGGGTACGACGATATTCCAGCTTTTCTCAACAGCGCGAATCGCGCTCTGGAAAAACATGCAGCGGCCGGCGGTATCGTTACCGTCAGCATGCATCCAAAAAATCCGTGGCAGAACAGCGAAGTCGGCGATCGTGAGATTGGCAACTTCCGCGAATTACTGACACCCGGATCGCGGCCCAACAAGAATTACCGACGCCAACTCGACAAGGTCGCCAAGGGACTGGCAAGGCTTCGCGACAACAATATCGTTGTCCTCTGGCGACCATTTCACGAAATGAACGGCGGATGGTTCTGGTGGTGTCCGGAGAAAAATGGTGAGTGGCCCAGCCGCAATGAGTTCAAGGCGTTGTGGATGGACATGTTCCGCTACTTCACGAAAGAAAAGCAGCTCGACAATTTGCTGTGGGTTTATTCGGCGGCCGTCCAGAAAGGAACCAGCGAACGGTCGGCGATTGAATATTACCCGGGCGACAAATACGTCGATATCGTCGGACTCGACTGGTACATGGACGATGTAGATGAACTCGACTCGTTCCAGAGTTATTCTCAGCTGTTGAACCTGAACAAACCCATGGGCCTGACGGAGTTTGGACCGCTGTCAAAACGGAATGGCCAGTTCGATTGCAACAAGTTGATTAAGTCGCTGGAAATGTACCCCGAGATTCGCTTCTTCCTCTTCTGGCATAGTTGGCCTGGTAGCAAAGTGGCTCTCGTTGATCAGAAGAATGGGCCTCAGATGATCGAGGCGCCGGGAATGGTGACTCGAGAAGAGCTGGTGCGGCAAATGAGTCGCAACGCCGAATCGCCAGGCTTCTAGCGATTCTAGCCGACTAAACAGCTAGCGCACAAAAAACGCAGCCTGAAAATCAGGCTGCGTCTGTCATAGACCCAGGTCTGCCTCCAGTGGCAGTCTGAAGATGACCAGGATCGACTTATCTTCTGCGTCGCAACAAACCGAGCAATGGAAGAGCAAAGGCAAGAAGGCTTGCCGAGGCCGGCTCCGGCACGACCGTAATCGTTACGTTCGCGATACCATTCGGGTAGAGCGCCGAGTTGTTGAACTTCAACTCCGAGAGATCGGAAAGGAAGTTGCCAGGCGTATTCAGGAAATCGCTGTACGGAGTGAGAACGTTCGCGTTGACGCCATTCTCGTCCATGCCCTGATTCGGGGCCGACTGGCCAGCTGGAATTCCGAAGAGTGGGTTTCCAGGTGACGTCGCGAAATCGTTGACTTCGGTACCGGCGTCATTGACTTGACCAGGCAGTCCAATATCGAATGAAATGGTCGTTCCTGCGGCGGCGCCAGCAAGGGAACTCAGGTCGTGCGCAGTCGGACTGCCGTTGCCGATCCAGTAATCGCTACTGGGCAGGATCATGGAAGCGTACGAGAAGTAGCGGTTTGCGCCGGAGACATCAACATTAAATGTGGATGATGCGACTTCGCCTGGAGCGATTGGAGCGCCGTTGGCAATGGCTCCGTCGACTCGATCCGCGCCACTCTGGCTTGACAGGATCGTCGCGCTCACGGGAGAAGCTCCGGAGTTGTCGATGTAGGTGTATCCACCCAGGAAGTCGCTGGAAATCTGGGAAACATCGCCGTCTTCGGCAACTCGTTCCACACCAGGCTGCGAACTGAGTCCGCCGTTGTAGCTGTCAAAACTTCCGTCGTGAAAACCTGCCCAAAGAGGCGTGATATAGACACCGCCCGTGGGTGATTGATTTGTGATGGTTACCTGAACCACTGTCGAAGCCATCGCTGATGAGGTCGCAAGAGAAGCCGCTGCGAATGCGAAAGCACAAATAAGATTGAATGCACGTCTAAACGTCACTTTAAAGTCTCCAAAGCAAAGTTGATTATCAAAAGGTGGATAACCGGCGTTCGCCGATTAAGAAAAACCGATCAATAAACCTGCATTGGCTGCTCCAAGTGACTGTGACTCTGAATTCCCGGCTCGGGGGGACATTTCATTAGACGCACATGTCTGGCGTCAATTACAGGCTATTTACGGTCACCTGACGCATCTGTAATTCGCATCACACTCAGGCCAAGTCGTCAAAAAGGACGCGGAAATAACGTCATAGACAGCATTTACGGATCGGCATGGTTTGCTGAAACACATTCAATACGCCGACTGATCACGGTCATCGGTCCTGACAGCATCGAACCATGAGAAACGCCGCGATGCAGATGCAATGCAGACGCAATGTTGAAGTGGACAAAGCCGCAAGTCCGTGGACTACCAAGGCAAGGCAAAGGACTCGTTGCCTCGTCCACTACATCGAAATCTAGTCGCCAAGCCCGTCGAAGAAGTTGTTGAGCGCGCTATCGCCCGGATCGACCTCGCCCGAAGGCGTGTTCTCTCCATCGTCAATCACGATGCGGCTGGCTGAGTCCTGATTCGACGGTTCGCTGCCAACCTCAATATCCGGAATGCCAAGGAAGCTCCCTTCCTGCGTCTCGTTATAGTCAACCTCGAAATCAATCTCGGCTGGATCAGCCGATGGTTGATGCTCACCATCCACGTTGGGAAATGCTTCTGACTGCGACTCAACCGAATCAAACAAATCGACCGAATCGACCGCTTCGACCGCAACCGTTTCGTTGTCCACCTTGCCGGCGACTTGAGCTTCGACGTCAGCCACTTCTTCCGGCGATGCAGCTTCCTCATCCGGATCGTCATCCATCACAAACTCGATTTCCGTTTCTTCAATATCCAGCTCTGGTGCATCATAGTCGGCTTCGAAAAGCACTTTGCCAATCTTTAGTGACTCACCCGGAAGGAGAAACGTCGGCTCGTCAATGCGCTCGCCGCTGATAAACGTTCCATTGGACGAACCAAGATCGTGTACGACGAGCATGCCTGATTCTTCGTAGATCTCGCAGTGACTTCGACTGACTTGCGAGTGCGGAACCTTGAGCTGAGCCGTCTTGCTGCGACCAACCGTTAACGGCAGCTTGAGACGAATGGTCGCCGGGCGGGCGCCGTCCACGATTCTGAGTTTGGCTTCCAAAGGATGACTCGCTGGCTGAAGAGTTCGTTTTTTCGTTTACGCCAACGATGTTACCAAACCAAAAAGACAACACAAAACAGCCATAATGATCAGCAGGAATTTGATCCGGGCGGACCAACCCGCGAGAACGGCCAATCCATCCGGTATGTCAGGGTACATCGAAAGAATTCGCAAGAGCGCCGAGTTTTCCGTGAAATCAAACAAGCCGGCCACCCACTGCCCCCATGCCAACACAATGGCGATTGACGCGAGGCTCGATAGCCCGCGATCCAGAAACCAGCGGGACGCCATGACACCCAGCACCGCCAACGCCGTCGTATAAATCGGGATGAAAAAGTAGTCCAGACACAACAATCGACGCGCATCTTCGCGGGCATCTTCGTCCCACGATTCGATAATCCCGCGACTCTCCGCAGACGAAAGACACATTTCGAGAGAAACGATCCCGAGTGGTGCCATCCCGTTTCGAAGCCGACGGCCGAGCGATTGCAGCCGAACGTAAAGCACAATGGCAGCCGCCATTAGCGCTAATAACAGCCAGCCCAGCATTCTCGGGCTGAGATACTCAAGCGGATGCCACATGGTAATCTCGCAAGATCCGTTTATTCAAGTTAGTTCATCAAGTTGCAGGGGATGCCGTCTGACCAGGGTTCGGCCTGAAACCTGGGCCTGAGACCAGGACCTGTTACGGGTCAGCGCGCATCAATCTCAGGATTCGCTCAGGCGCTTTTCTGGCTCGGCAAACAACATACCGTGCGTCTCGCGCAACCATTCGGGAATCTGCTCCGCGAATGGCGACGACTTGCAAGCCTTAACGAGCTCTTCCTCATCAATCACCGAAGCGTTCAGCCCACCAAACCAGTGGCCACCACGCCCCAACAGGTTGTAACGCATTTTGGCATATTCTCGCATATCAAACGCAAGGGCCAACTGCCGTAACCAGAGCATGGTCGGAACATTCAGGTATCCGGGCGTATCGTGCCAGAACGGCAAATTTTCCAGATAGCGGTCGGCAATCTCTTCACCAACAGCCGAGCGCCGGGCATGGTCCAGTCGCTGGACAATGGCTGGCAAAAACTCACGCGACTTGTCCCGAAAATCGAGCGACGAACATTGCAGGTCAAAATCTTCCGGGCAGGACGCGCCGAGACTCAGGGTATGCACCTCCGGCCGGTCCAGACAGAAAAGACAGTTCATTACCAGCGGGTGAATCGGCTCGCAGAGTTTGGTCAACTTTTCGGGCGGTGCGTAAAGCATGCCGCCCTTGTCGGCGGGGCTAATGATGAACACGCCCATGTCGGCCCGGGCGGCGTCTTCGACGGCTGGCCAGTTCCGCTGAAAGATGTAGTACCAGTGCAGGTTGACGTAGTCGAAACCGCCATCCCTGTCATGCGCAATTGCTGCCTGAATCACATCCAGCTCGGCATGGGTGGAAAAACCAACGTGCCGTACTTTGCCTTCGCGTACCAGTTCACGAGCCACCGAGAGACAACCGCCGGGACGAGTCGCCCAGTGCAGATGTTCGTACGTGTTGATTCCATGCAAACCCAACAGGTCAACGTAGTCCAGCTTCAGTCGGTCCAACGAGTCGAGAAATTCGCTTCGAAACTTCTCCGGATCAGCACTGGGGGCAATCTTTGTTTGAACAACAATCTCATCACGCGGCAAGGTTGGCAGCAACACCCCCAACTGACGCTCGGAAGAACCGTAGCCGCGAGCCGTCTCGATGTGATTGATGCCAAGCTCGAGACCTCGACGAATGGTAGATTCCAGGTTCGCCTGATTCTCCGGCGGCACCTCCGAGAGCGGGCAGTCTGCCCAATGATGTTGATATCGCATGCCGCCGCAACTGAATACGGGCATGCGGATTTCGGTGCGGCCAAACCTTCGATATTCCATGGCCGCAGATTATATCGGTGCGACCGTACGCCCGATACGTTGAGAAACTCAAAGGTAACCGTTCACACCGGCACGGGTCTGGCTCAATTTTTCAGCGGTAAACTGACTTGTCTTGCTTTGCGGACAAACGCCAAAAATTTGTGCCTGAACCTCTCGAACCTGAGGAAACGTCAATATCCGTGAACGGTTACAAACAAAGAGCCTTTCCCGCGAACCACGGAAAAGGCCTGACTGCCTACTACGCTCTGAATACAAGTACCTTCTGCAGCCGCTTACTTCCGTCGGACGAATCCAACGGCACCAAGTAGCAAGAGCAATGCGCCACCGGGTTCCGGGACGGCCTGGAACTCACGAGTCGAGCTGTGCGCGAAACTGGCCGGCATCCTTGCAGAACGTCTGATAGCCGAATTGGTGAATTTATTCTGATTCCAGACGTTGAAGTCGCTGCCATCAACAAACCCGTCCGAATTGAAATCGCCACTACACCACGCCGAAGCCTGCGTAAACTTGTTCTCATTCCAGACGTTGAAATCACTGGCATCAACGAACCCGTCGAGATTGGAATCGCCCATGCGGTAGGAGATTCCCTGACCAAGGTTGGCCGATCCGGCATCACTTAACCACTGATTCACGTCGGAATCGTTGACGAGTCCATCGCCATCTAAATCGAATTCCGCGGAATTGGATCCCGCAGCAACCTCCGCGTTGAGTGAATCAATATCCGTGCAATCGTAGTTGCCGTCCGAGTTAAAGTCGGCAGTCACATCTGGTCCACCGATCGTAATCCCCTGGGCGATGAGGAAGTCCCGGTTGCGACTGTTGGCGACTGATGCCCAGATCGAGATATCACCGTATTCTGAATCACGGCCGAAGTCATTGAACCCTCCGTGCAGGACGCCTGTGATTGTGGGCGAGCCGCCATGGTTGATATACAGAGGTCCGCCACTGTCGCCGCCCGCAGTGGTACCTTCGAGCGCCAATGGAGTCGACGATCCGAAGGTGTTTGTCGATCCATTTGGATGATCGAAGTCCGACCGAACGGTTGGAGCCGTCGTCGAAACCACGTTCTGTGCGGCTCGCTTCAGGTCATCAAAATCGTCCGCGAAGTTGATCCCTACTCCGTTTCCGCCGAAACCTACCATGGTGGCGACTTGCCCGGCTGAATCGACATCGGAAACGGTTGACGGAACAACTCCAGTTACCGGAGCCGCCAGCGTTAGCATCGCCATATCGAATTCGCCCAGACCATTCCACCTGTTCACGGCAACTGCGATGACATCGTGAACGCTGTCCGGATTCCCTACGTCATTTCCAAGTATGAATGTCGTAGCGGAAATCGTAATGTCAGGGACGTTGTTGATCGATGCGTTCAGACCGTCGACACAGTGGGCCGCCGTCAGGACTTTGTCTGGCGCCACGAGCGTTCCCGAACACAAGGCTCCAAATTCGTCATCAATGCGACCAACGGCGGGAAACTGCGCTGCCAGATTGAAATAGTCGGCTTCCGGAACATCATGCCTGATGCTGATCGCCGCGGCTTGACCTGAAAACGCGGCGACAACACAAGTCGCGATGCCCAGAATCAGATTCACGAAAGCTTTTGGTTGAAGCAGTGGGCAATTCATGTTGGACCATGCTGGTCGTTGCGAGATCATCTGAAGTTCTCCTCTATTCGCGGAAATTCTTGGCAGCAGCATTGGCTGACTGGCTGACTGCCCACTATTACGATTGGAAAACAGGATCCTTGCACGAGATCCTGGAGATTTTCGTGTCTTTTCCGGAACTCTCCAGATGCGGTTTTGCACCGAAAGAACGTCTCAGAAAAGGTCCGAAAGAGCTGCTTCCACGTCCTCCAAACCGAAAAGGTCAGCCGAATCGCGGTCGAAGTCAGCCTGCTTTGCCTAACATTCTACCAAACGCATCCTGGCATTGCCTCGCCATTTTTTACGATTTGAGGGTATCACCGGTGATGGTAAAGCACTCGGCCAGAATGCTGATCGCGCGGATTTCCGTATTCCACCCATCGACGAACAGTATGAGCTCTGAATCCGAATCGTTGCCGGACCCATCATTTTCGAGCTCCAGTGATTCTCACGCTGAATCACGGGCTCGCGTGGCGATCAGCCGGATCTCGAAGTCGCATCAGTAATGTGGCGCTCGTTACACTTTCGTCTGGACGCAGGGACGCGCTGTCGGACAATTGCGAACTTGTCACGGCAACCGGAATAGCAAGTTTTCAGTGGATCAATAACGAGTCTCATTATCGACGCGCTGCCGGCGCCTTCGGTCATGATCAATCAAACAATGAATCAGAACCTGGCGAAAGAAAACCATCCCCCATTTCGGTTGAACTTCGACAAAGCACTGCGACCTCACCAATGCCGAGAATAAGAGGTCGAAGCAATCCTGCTAGCACACGATAGAGACTGCTATTGGATCAGACATTACACGGCATTAGGCTAAAGCCGTTAGGGCATGCCCACACGGCTTTAGCTGATGCGACAACCTTGCGATCGCCATCCCGCAAACTCGCGCAGCCAACGCTGAGGAGCGAATCCATGTTAGTTCTAGGACGTAAACAAAACGAAACAATCATCGTCAACGGGAACATCCGGATCCAGGTGGTTGGCATCAGTGGAAACACTGTCCGACTTGGGATCGACGCACCCCGTGACATCAGCATCATGCGTGGTGAACTGGTCAACAAAGATCGATTCAAAGACCGGTTTGCTGAATCCGCCGTGGCTGAATCCGCCGTGGCTGAATCGACAGTCGCCAAATCCCCGAGACTCGAATTCTCGGTCGATTGCGCAGTGGAACTTGAGCTATAACATCCACTTGCCATAGCGATGTCTCGCGAAACTTCGCCGCATCCAAATCGGACGGTAACTCGTCCTCCTTGCAGAGTCTCGCCGCTTAGTGTACACAAATACACTTCCATGGCAACAGCGTAGACTTTCTGTTTGTAAGGACGCATGGGTACACAAACATCAACCGAACCGCGTAAGCCGGCCAAACCAAAGGCGCGATCGGTCCGAAAAACGCCAAAGTCGTTGACGATTGCCGAGTCGCCAGAGCAGGACCGACCTCGCGAACGACTGATCAATATTGGAGCGGAGCATCTTCGCCTGGCGGAGTTGATTGCGATTCTTATCCGGTCCGGAAGACCCGGTGAATCGGCGGTCAGCGCTGGCGAAAAGGTCGCGGCAAAGTTCTGTCAGAACCTTGAGAACCTGTCAGGGGCCGCGGCTGGCGAACTGAAAGAGATCAGTCCGGCGGTGGCCAAAACGGCCTATTGCCAGATCATGGCGGGGATCGAACTGGGGCGGCGCGTCGCCGAAGCGAAGGGCAATCGTCAATCCGTGCGACGAATTGGTGGATGTCAGGATGCGAAAGACTATTGCCTGACGCAGTTTTCGCGACTGGCCAAAGATGCCTGTCGTGAGGAATTTCACATCGTCTGCCTGGACACCAAGAACCAGATCATCGGTACGCATCAAATCTCGGTGGGTACTCTCGATGCCAGCCTCGTTCATCCACGTGAAGTGTTTCGACCGGCGATCAAGGATTCGGCATCGTCAATCATCCTTGTGCACAACCATCCATCGGGTGACCCGACTCCCAGCAAGGAGGATATTGCGGTCACCCGGCGGCTGGAAGATTGCGGAAAGACGCTGGGGATCGATGTGCTCGATCACATCGTGCTTGGTGACAATTGCGGCATCAGCATTCGCGAAGCCAACTTGCTTTAAGCCAAATGGAAACTGCTCAATCGATTTGAATTCACAGGTAGTGGATCTTGTTAAAGATCCTTGCAGCATTTGCGCTTTCCGCGGTCGACTGAAGGATCTTTAACAAGATCCACTACGAACTCATTCGGCGCCATCCGGTGAGTTTTAATTGGCCTAAAATTAAGCCTGTACTCCAACTTCATCCAGCGCTTCGCAACTGAAATGCGTAAACCTGGTCGGGAATGCGAGGATGCCAGTAAGAGCGGCTTTCAAATTACAGCCACGTCGGGTACTAAATGCGGACCGGCAATGATCCCCAATCGTGTATTTCTCACCACGGATCAACGCGGATAAAAACAGGTTATTCATTCGTGTCCATCAGCGTTTATCCGCGGTCTGCAAATCACAACCCGAAGCGTCAGCGAGGGACGAACCGTCTCACGACCTGAAGGTCAGAGTGAACTCGATACCTGGAAGGAAAAGATGGAAAGCGATGCTGGTAAGCGAAGTCAACGAATTCGCGGGCCTACGACGCGTCAGTGCTGAAGTGGACTTGCTCGTAGTCGCACAAAACTCACGTTCTACAACCTAAAGCAAAGAGCAGACCAAAGCCGGACGGACTCTAAAGGCAGCACTACAAACGGCTCAGTCGGAACCATGCAATTCCCTTGAAAGCGAGCGATCTGGAGATGATAAACGGGACAGGTCGGCCAGGTATCTTTTCGTTCAAATTTTTGTGGAGAACCTGTTTCCAGCACCAGTCTGCCTCTTACGGATCCACTCTCGCTTTCACCGTCCGACGATCGAGTCCCAATTGCTGCGCAGTCTTCAGATAACTGCCATTCTTTTCATACTTCAATCGGCAATAAAGTGTCAGCAATTCATCCGCAGTCAGCTCGGCATTGGCCAGCGACGATTCAAGCGCATCCTGCTGCACCACTCCGCGTTTCGAGACGCACGGCCGATACTCTTTTCGAATCAGCCAACTACGAATGCACTGCTCGAGCTCGCGAACATTTCCAGGCCATGCGTATTTCACACCCAGTTCAGATCGAATCCATGCCAGACAGTCCGGAGAGATTTCAAAAGCTTCCTCACCGATCATGCGCTGCATAAGATGGCCCACCAGATGACCCAGCTCTTCACCACCATCCACGCAACGTGCCGCGAGAGACGGCGTTTCGATCTGATCAGCGCACAGTCGATAGAAAAAGTCCATGCGAAACCGCCCCGCCTCAATCTCCTCCGGTAAATCGCGGTTCGTCGCGCAAATGATCCTGCCGTGAAAAGTCCGCGGGCGGGTATCACCCAGTCGCTGGAACACGCGATCCTGAGCCACGCGCAACAACTTCACCTGAATGTCGTGGTCCAGCTCTCCAATCTCGTCAAGAAATACTGCCCCGTGACGCGGACACGCTTCCAGCCAACCGACTCGATCATGCGACGCACCAGTGAAGGCGCCCTTCACATGCCCGAACAACTCCGACTCAATCAGTGTCTGACTGAGTGCCGACAGATTCAGCGATACAAACAACTCATCCAGCGGTGAGGTGAATGCTTCTGTCTTTTCGTTGTACGGAACATATCCGGACTGACCGATGGCTCGTGCAACCAGCTCTTTTCCCGAACCCGTTGGTCCGGTGATCAGAGTCGGAAAGTCAGCCATCGCCGCAAACATCGTTTTGGAATAGCGTCGCACGTCGTGCGTAAAGATCGAGCGCCATACGTCGGCTCGAAGTTTGATAATCGGTTCTGAACTTCCGATTAGATGGCGAAACGTGTTGTCAAACGCGCGGCGAATTTGAAATAGCAACGCGAACATGTGCGCACGCTGGTCCGTCACTGCCTTGGGAACACTCTTCGCCGGACAGTACTTTTCCCACGACGCGCTAAACTTCCTGTAGACGGCACCTGCGGATTTTCCGCGATCGGCCTCCACCTTTTCGAACTCATCCCGAAATTCATCGAACAATACGAGGTAGAGCAAGTCCACAATCAGTGGCATGTCTTTTTCCTCGGCCGACCCCAAATCGAGTTCGGCAAGAATTTCAGCCGCCTGACCGTAGATGTGATCAAGGTTGGCCGTTGACTGATGTTCCGACGGGTGCAGATTCCAGTTCGCATCCTTTGCAACGAACGATCGCCCCAGAATCTTCTTTTCAATCGCAATCCGGTCCGGCAGAAACGGATTGCAATTGATCAGATCGGAAATCAACTCGGCGAAACGTCGCTGCGGCTTTGTGAATACAGACATTGATATCCTCACGGGAATGGATGTCCGTGAAGTGTACACCACTGTCCATTCGGCGCATGAGCGGCCACAAGCGAACACTCTCGCATGGAACAGTACAAACCATTTCCAGAAAAGGACTTAGAACACATCCGGAACTCTGGCATGCGGTTCGCTTTTAGCACACTTCGCACGAACGCGTGAAAAGCACCAGACTCCGGGAGAATCAGAATGGCAACTTCGAATTCGGTACCGCGACCACAATTGGAACCGTACCGACCGACAGACAGGCGGCCAATCGCCAGCATGTTTCGCAACTGGGCGACTTGGTCTGTGCAATGGTGTGCGGTTCGAGGCATTCACCCAAACACGATTTCCTGTTCCTCGATTCTGGTTTCGGGGGCAGCCGCAACATGTTTCGTACTCGCGGGCACAAACCCATGGCTTCTGATCGCGGGAACTTTCTTCAGCCTGTTGCGGCTCTACCTGAACATGCTCGATGGAATGGTCGCTTTACAGACTGGCAACGCCAGTGCCTCGGGCGAGATCGCCAATGAACTGCCCGATCGCATTTCCGACACTCTGATTTTCGTTGGCATCGCGCACAGCGGACTCTGTCAGATGCTCCTGGGATATTGGGGCGCCATTTTAAGTCTGCTCGTCGCGTATGTCGGAACTTTGGGAAAAGCCGCCGGGGCTCATCGCGACTTTTCCGGCCCCATGTCCAAGCCGTGGAGAATGGTGGCGCTGGGACTGGGCTCGACCCTTGCCCTGCTCTTTGGGACCCACTTTGCAGTCGCCGGGCTTTCCATTATTGACTGGACTTTGCTGGCCATTATCAGCGGTTGCGTTGCCACGTTTTTTCGGCGTACCCGCAACGTCCTGAATGCACTGAACAATGATCAGGCAGAATCGACGGAGTGTCAGTAATGGATATCGCCGTACTCAATTCGCAAATTTATTGGCAATTCCTCACCGTTGTGCTTGGTGTCCTGAGCGCTGGCGGCGCCACGATCGCAATCGCTCAGCGAGTGTTGCACAAAGAGCTTGGCGGCGTGAATCGCACGTTTCGCTCGTGGTTACTGATGGCTCCATGGCCCTTTGTCGCAATTCTCTTTGGTCGTGACGCGGTCATTGGACTTGGTCTCATTCTGTCGTGCCTGATGTTCCGCGAGTACGCAGCTGCGACGGGACTTTGTCGAGACAAGCCAATGCAGTGGCTGGTTATTCTCGCAATGTTGCTGCAAGCGGGAATCACTTTTGTCACTGATCCTCGCATTCTGTCGCCTGGATGGTACGGGATGTTCATGACGTTTCCTGTCTATGCGATTTGCGCCATTTCGATCCTGCCAATCCTGCGCAACCGTTCCGAGGGACAACTGAAAAGTGTCAGCCTGGCGGTATTCGGCTATCTCTATTTCGGATGGATGTTTGGACATCTCACATTCCTCGCAAACTCCCGGAATGCGGTTGGCTATCTGCTTTATCTGTTCTTTGCAGTGAGCGTCGCCGATGTCGCGGCATTTACCTGCGGCAATCTGTTCGGAAAACGCAAGCTTCGGGACGGCATCAGCCCCAACAAGACCGTAGCCGGTGCGATTGGCGCATTCACCGTGTCGATGGCATTGCCGTGGTTACTTGCTTTTGCGTTACCCGATTTTTCGATCGTGGAAAAACTGCTAACCGGACTGATCATCGGCATTGGCGGCCATCTTGGTGACTTGACCATCAGTTACATCAAGCGGGACGTCGGCATCAAAGACATGGGAACGTTGATTCCAGGTCACGGCGGTTTGCTCGACCGCATGGACAGCCTCATTTTCACTGCCCCGCTCTTCTTTCACATGATCCGGTGGTTCCACGGGATCTAATTGACCATTTTCATTTCGCCCTCAAATAAGTGAGAACAAAAATGACTTGCCTGAAACCTGCTCCTTTAAAGACAACTTGCGAATCGCAAACAGAGTACCGAATCGCCTGTAAAACATCGTATTTTCAGACCTTCGACGGCAGCGAACTTCTCTACCGCAACTGGAAGGATTGTGAAGCGACCGCGACGGAGCGAGTCATCATCATTCTTCACCGGGGTCATGAGCATTCACTGCGCTACGAAGATTTTGCCATGTCGCTCGTCGATCCGCGAACATCAGTATTTGCGTGGGATGCGCGGGGACATGGTTTGTCACCCGGCAAGCGTGGCGATGCTGAACACTTCGGCGTATTCGCCAAAGATCTCGACTGGTTCGTAAAGCACGTGGCTGAAATCACCCAACTGGATCCGGAGAACATCGTCGTCATCGGCCACAGTGTCGGCGCAATGATCGCGGCAACCTGGGTTCACGACTACGCACCGAATATCCGCGGAATGATCCTTGCGACGCCGGCGTTTGACGTGCGACTTTACGTGCCGTTTGCCAAACCGACGATGCGAGCGTGGCAGAAAGCCCGGCCCGACACAGTGATTCGCAGCTACGTACGACCTGGCATGCTCACCAAAGATGCCGGGCAAGCCGCGGACTACGCGAATGACGATCTTGTCTCGTCTGAAATCTCAATGCGTGTTCTTCTCGACATGACAGATACCGCGACTCGCATCATTGCGGATGCAAACACGATCCACACGCCGACATTGCTGTTGCAGGCGGAGTCAGATTTTGTCGTCAACAACAGTGCCCAGTCGCGATTCTTTGATCGGCTGGCATCACCCGTCAAACGACTGGTGACACTGGAAAAACAACAACACGCCGTATTCCATGAACTGGAACGCAATACGACTTATCAAGTGGCCAGCGACTTCATTCATGAGCTTTTCGAAAGAGACATCGGGACAACACGACCAGATTTCCGTAACGCCGATCGTACCGGCGTCACCTATGACGAACATCAACGTCTCTCAAAGCCGCTTCCATTCTATTGCTGGAAACGCGCACTGTTCGCCACGCAGCGGTTGGTACTTCATACCGTCGGACGACTAAGCCGCGGCGTGCAGATCGGACTGGAAACCGGGTTCGATTCGGGGGTCTCTCTCGATCATGTGTACGAGAACAAACCGGCTGGCACGACCTTGTTTGGTCCCATACTCGATCGCGTCTACCTGAACGCAATTGGATGGAAAGGAATTCGCCAGCGACGCGTTCACTTGCAGGAACAACTGGACCGGGCGATTACGCAGATCGAAGAATCTCGCACATCTCCTGATGAGTCAATTCGCATTCTGGATGTCGCGACGGGTGGAGGGCG
>CALHZT010000138.1 GCA_938040995.1 uncultured Pirellulaceae bacterium
AAAGCAGTGGCCGAGGAGGGGCTCGAACCCTCACACCGGTTACCCGATACGGGATTTTAAGTCCCGTGCGTCTGCCAATTCCGCCACTCGGCCACGTGCTAAATCAGCTGAAATTCTAACGACTTAAGCCATGCCTGCGTAGGGATTGTGAACTCCGTTCAATCGCATTCGAATCCTGAGAAATGTGGTGAATCGGTGGCTACAATGAATGGCATGATTGTCCGAACAAGATTGCGACTTACCAGGATCCTGCTGCTGTTGGCACTGCTTTTCGGTGCATTCGGCTCGAGTGTGGTGCATGCCCAGTCGCTATGCGCGTCCCGTTTGCCGTCGCTGCCGGATCCTGTCAGCAATAATGCGGTCACGTCGGTGGACAACGGAGACGGGACCTTCACGCTATTGAGTTTTATGGGGCTGAACGCTCCCGGTTTTCGGGAAATTACACCCGCTACCTACCGGATGGACTGGCCTGGAGGTTCGTGGGCTCGAGTCGCTGATGCGCCGCTGCTCGGGAATCGACCAAAGATCGCTGCCAATGCAATCACGGTTGGCAATCAGGTTTACCTGCAAGGTGGCTATTCGGTTCGGCAAATCGAAGAGCGGACTGAGGACCGGTTTTACCGGTACGATCTCGACAATGATGAGTTCCTTGAGTTGGCTCCGCCTCCTGTTCCCGTTGATGATACGGTGTCCGGTGTCCTCGATGATCGCTACATCTATCTGGTCAGCGGCTGGAATGGGCCCAGGAATAACAACGTGCTGACGGTTCAGTTTTACGATACGCAAACGGACACGTGGGAGCTTGCCACGGATTTGCCCGGTCCCAATCGTGGGCTGTTCGGCCATTCCGGGACCATCGTCGGTGATCGCATTGTTGTGTTTGACGGAACAAAGACCGGCCCGGATGGTTTCACGATTTCGGATGCGGTGATGGTCGGTCAAATCGATCCGGAAGGAACGGGTGATCTGACGAACATCGCGTGGGAAACTCTGGCGGCTCATCCAGGCGATCCGACTTACCGCGCCGCGGTCTCGTCAGGTGCTGCGTTGGATGGCCAGTTGTTGTTGCTGGGTGGAACTGACAATCCTTTTAACTTTGACGGCATTGGGTACAACGGTCAGCCATCCAATCCACTCGATCAGGCGATACTCTTTGATCCTGTTTCTCAGGAATGGGCAAGCATCGATGTGGATGGCAACGTATTGCCGACGATGGATCATCGTGGCTTGGTGACTGTGGATGGCGGGTTCGCCACGATTGGTGGGATGACGGGGCCTGGGGTTGTTACGGATGAGGTGGTGTTCTATTCGTTCGATCACGCGAATTGTGTTCCTGAGCCATCGGCTGCAGTGCTGTCCGTGATGGTAGTGGTTTCGCTTCTTGTGTTTTGTAGGTCGCGATAGGCACGGGCGCGAATCTTGCCATGCACGATCGCGCTGATGGCCGCGAACGCCGAGGTAGACCTCGCTATTTCCGGTCTCGGGTGCGACAAACAGATGTTGAGCGTATTGGCTCGACCGACTCGTCATGGAACTTGGATTCCTGGGGCGTCGCTTCAACTCGCAAGCTCGTTTTCGCTGTGCCCCAGGCTGGCTTGTTTTGCCACTTTCGTGGCGAGGGCTCGACTCGAAAAAAACACGGCAAATGCGGGATGCTCTTGGAAAGCATTAAAACAGCCGACCAGAAATATCTGGCCGGCTGTTGGATTTTTCAGACGTCTTACGTTTGAAGGTTCGACTTAGAAGCAGAAGTCGAGACCAAGGCTGATGCCTTGTGCCCAGAAGTTATCGGAGCTTGCGATAAAGTTCGGGCGGTTGGTTGCACCGACGACTGCAGGTGGCAATAGTCGTGGATCGACTCCCGTATCAATGATGCTTCCTGGTCGAAGTACATCATCAAAGTAGGTGAGATTGTATCCCAGCGTCAGTCGGGCACCCGGAAACAGGCTGTAGTAGATGTTTGCACCAACCGTTGGGATAACCGTGAAGTTCTGTCGCTCGTACACTCCGATGTTGCTTTCAAGAGCCAGCAAACCACCTTCGAGGACGACTGGATCCGCATCAGGTCTCGTGATCACCGTCGATCCATCAATGAAGGCTCGCTGCCGGTTGTTCCCGATGGCAAGGCTCGAAAGCAAACCAATACCCCATCGTGAAGTTCCCCATTCCCAGTTCAGCCCAACGTCGACTCCGTCAAAGTCGTTTGTGGTGCGGAATGTATCGACAATGTCGATCGTTGTTCCAACTGGTACACCGTTGGTTGTACTCGTGGAAACCAGGTTCTCTTCAAAGCGAAGTGTTTCGTCGAGATCGTAGTGTCGCCATCCGAGCAGGAAGTCGAAGGAGCGAAGTTGCAGGCCGGCTCCAACACCACCACAGCCGCAGCCAAAGCCACGAATCCCGTTGGTGAACCGCTCAAGAAATCCACCGAATCCTCCTCGGCCAATTCCAGCTCCACATCCCAGTCCACCGCCGCAGGTGTTGTCGTAGCAGCTGCCGCATGGCCCGCCTGTTCTGGTGAAACAGGGGTTGCCGCAAAGCAGATTGTGACGCCAGCGAAGTCCATAGCCGCGGAAGTCGGTATCCTGGGTCACTCGCATGCGGCCTTCGACAAGCCCCGGAAAGCTGACGAACTCGGCGTCTTGTTGGCCAGTGAACGTGTTGTAGAACGGACGCCCAATGATCTCGTCACCACTACCAGTTCGATCGTAGAGGGTCTCTTCATCACCCAGTCCGAAGTAGTTCCATTCGAGCGCGTTGTTTCCATTGCAACCCAAGTTGATACCGAATGTGAACAGACCACCTGAAAATCCGTTCGCGTCCAGTCGGTTGCCGCCAAGCAGCGTTTGGGTCGTTGGGTGACCGAGTACACCGCCACGAGTAATGTCAGTGCCCGGATTGCTACCTGTCACCAACGCGGGAACTCGCTGACCACGGGTCCACCAGTACAGGTACTGGGCAGATCCGTAAAAGCGTTGCCTGCCACAAGGTCCGGCTCCACAGCCACCTAGCCCGCGTACAATTCCGTTGCCCCAGCCACCACCGTTAAGCAGGTTGCTGAACAGCCCGCATCCGCCGCCGGCGCTGCAGGGTTCTTCGACGAACTGATCCATGCTGCACGCACCGCTGCTGCAACCACCACCGCCACCGTAGGCGTAGCTGCCTGCGTCGTAGCCACCGCCGTAGCTGGCAGTCGCAGGTGCCCAGGCATTCGACGCCGGAACGCTGCTTCCACACGAGCCGTTGCTGCAACCGCCGTTACTGCAACCGCCGCCGCCACAAGGAGCCGGGCTGCCAGTCGGAACAGGGGGCATGAAAATGTTGGTTGATCCGTCAATCCCAAGTGTTGGGTTGCCGCCCTGTACAATGCCGCCGGAAAATACCGAGGCCGCACCAGCGAGAGGCGAGTTGATGGATGTGTTCGGATGCTGCATCGCAGATGAATTCGGATCCAGTCCCGTATAGATCTGCGGTCCTGGTGTATTCGACTGGTTGCCACAGTTGCCGTTGGCACATCCCGTCTGTCGATTGGTTACGACAGGATTCGGAGGCTGAATACCGTTTCCAACGAGTGGCGATTCGAACGGCAGGTTATTGCCCGGCGCCTGAAACGCCTGCTGACCACTCGATGCGCCATTCTTGATGAGGTCCGTGCCTGGCAACTGTAGTACCTGACCAAAGTCAGGAGCCGGAGTTGCGGTCGGCGTTGGCTGCAAATGTGGCGAGTTCGCAGGCGTTGGATTTCCGCCTGGTGACTCGAACAGTTGCGTGACTTGACGAGTCGTTCTGTTTTGCCCTGGCATCGGAAGCAGCTCAAGTTGAGCCGCCGCCACGGATGGCAGAATCAGGAGCAGAACACACGTGAGTTTGTTCAGGTGAACAGACATGGCATCCTCGAAATGTTGGTAACCCGGGGGTTAGGCACGTACATGGGGCTTGTCGCGAATTCAGAAGAACGTGGATGACCGGACTCAATGTTGTGACTGGCGTTTTCGAATGGTGAAGGCCAGTCAGTTCATCCGGTATCATGTTCCGAATTGTTGACAGGTGATTTACTGGTACCAGCGGTACGCAATAACTCTCACGACCGTTACATCGGGAGACGGCTGGTCCGAATTTCAACGACGCCCGGAAAGGTACGGAAGTACCGGACCTGCGCAACTTGTCTGTCAAAAGCAATATGTCGACGGTATCGAACCGGATGCTCGCACGAGTTGCTCCGGGTGTTCGCATTGTGACGCCAGATTCATGGGGTAATTGCGACGACCTGTGTCGGTTTTTGGCCTGATAATCGTTGCGATCGCGCCGTTGTCGCGGATTAAGCTGTAGATCTGGCGATTTCGTCATGACCGGTGTAACCGGCCCCGGGGCGAGTGCACCTTGCGAATGCGTCTTTGGTCTTTCATCAGGGTAAAAGTCGCTAGAATCCTGTATCAACCACGTTGAAATTCACACGGCGGAGAAGGGCATCGAATGGACGGTTTTCTGGGCACCCGTGGCTCATTCATGCTCGATTTTGTATTCGCCGCGATGCTGGCGACGGTGCCGTTGCTCGTAGTCAGCCGCTACCTGGTGCGTCGAGCCAGCTATCAGATGCACCGCAGGATGCAGATGGCGTTGTCCGTCATTTTGTTCGTCGCAATCATTGGTTTTGAGCTGGAGATGAGAATCTACGGTTGGCGGCAACGAGCCGTCGATTCGCCGTTCTGGATGGACGGCGCGATGAACGACTGGATCGACGGCAGCCTGATTTTGCATCTTTGCTTTGCCATTCCGACTCCGTTTCTCTGGGGCTTTGTCCTTTATCAAGCGATGAGAAAGTTTCCCAAGCCGCCGGGGCCGTCGGATCATAGTGCCAGTCACCGGTTTTGGGGGCGGATTGCGATGTTGGCGCTGACGCTGACCGCGGTGACGGGCGTTGTGTTTTACTGGTTGGCTTTTGCTGCGGCTGGATAAAGAGGTCGGGTCTGCCATTTCTGCTGCGCTTTCACGATGCTGGACTCTGGTTCTGCGAGGTTAGAGCCAAATGGCATTCACGTTGCGCGGAACCGGACGCTAACGCGTGGCGGCTGATGGGCGTCAGAACTGCCAATCCGCTTACCAATACGATCCCTAAAATCAGCCGCCACGCGTTAGCGTCCGGTTTGGGCTGGGTGACGGCCTGGACTATCGAGATGCGAATGCCTGGTGAAGCTCGCCAAGATCGCGAATTATTGAAACGTTTTTGTGTTTGGGTAGTTTTCCGTGCGGGTCGAATCCGTAGACCACCATGCCAGCCGCCAGGCCTGCTTCTACACCGACGCCACTGTCTTCGACCACCGCGCAACGCTCGGGCACGACGCCCATTTGCTTTGCCGCATGCAGGAAAAGGTCAGGGCGTGGTTTCCAGGTTTGAATGTCGTAGGCACTGAAGATGTTCACGGGGTCTACGAATGAAAGCAGGCCCGTCGTTTTCAGACATAGTCGAACTTTGTTTTGCGGAGCGTTGGAAGCGATGCAGAACGGCAACGTCATGGATTGAAGCAGTTCGACGGCTCCTCTGATCGGGGTAACGTTGGCGGCGAGTTCGGGAAGTTGATGTTGGCGGAACGTTTCCAGGAAATTGGCGGGTAATTTTTTTCCCAACGTGGTTTCAATTTCACTAAACACGTCCGCAAAATCGCAGCCCGACCACTTGTCGACGGCTTCCTGGTGAGGAATGTCCAGTCCGTGCGTTGCGAGCAGATCGACGAGCACTTTCAGGCTAATGACTTCACTGTCTACCAGCGTGCCATCGCAATCGAAGATGACTGCCTCAATGGATTCGGTGGTTTCAGGAGCTTGTGGGTCGTGGACCATCTCAGACAGTTCTTTTACGCAACCAGCGGTTCTTCACGTCAGCCGTACTTACCCGGAACGGGTTCTGCGCCTATTCGGAAACAGGTTCTGTCTATTCGGAAACAGGTTCTGTTTCGGCGACTGGTTCCATGGTGTAGGGGCTGACCTTCTCGCTGGGTGAGCCGTTTTTTGCTGCGATCTCGTTAATCACTTTAAGCATGGCAAGAATGGTGGCTTCGACCGTGTCGGTTGAAAGTCCAATACCGCGGTGTAGTTCGCCGTTG
>CALHZT010000139.1 GCA_938040995.1 uncultured Pirellulaceae bacterium
GCTCCGTCCGAGCCGCAGCAGCAGGCAACGCGTAATTGTTCTTCACGGCTCGGACGGAGCCTCGCCCGCCTCGCCCTCCCGTCCAGTCGTGTCCATTTGCCATTTCCGTTTACCGCTCGGGCAGGGCTTCGTCCGCCCGCCAGCCAACTCGCTACCTTCCCTCTTGCCGGTTCAAGGCTGGCTGAGGCATGAACTGTGGTGGATTGACCGGTTGAGGGGCAATCGTCGGGTCGGAAGGAAGTTGCGGACCCTGAACAGGATTCAGGTTAACTTCTGGGGGTGCTGCCGCTGGCGAAAATATTTCGTCTGGGCCAACTTGTACGTATGTCCGAGGTGAAAAAAACATTGAATTTCCCGACGGAATGGTGAGTCCTTCGGCTTGAAGCCGAACTCGATCAATGTAGTTTTTGATGACTCGGTCGCGATTGCTTTTGCGCTTTTCAAAAGCAGTATTCAGCTTTTCGACTCGTGCTCTGAGTTTTTCAAGTTCAGTCGCCTGAACCTTGATGCTCTTGTCAAAGGACTCTTCCAGCTGTTCTTTGAGCAGAGTGAGCTTTTTCTCTCGCGCCTCTTCGTCGTCCGTTGATAGTGCTTCGTGTTGAAGAGTCTGAATTTTTCTCTCGCGAGTCGGGTCGTAGTATCCGTTCGTCGTCGGCGTAGCGTATCCGTTGCGACGATATTCAGGTCGGGCGATTGCGCGTGTCCTGTAAGATGGGCCTCTGACATCTTCCGAGACGATCGTACGGCCTCGTTGTGTATCAAATCGCGTATTCGGTGAACCAGGCACCCAGTTTGAAGGTTGGCGCTGGGCGACTTGGGCTGGCGTGCTGAAGATATTCGTCGACGCGCGATTTTCAGACTGACGACGTGCAACTGTTGTTGTTCGTTGCGTTTGGAAGTCCCCGAAGCCATCCGCATTGGTGTTCGTGGTAGCTTCTGGCTTTCTGGTGGTGAAGAAAGTCAGATTTAGGTCCTCCTCATATTTTTCTTTGGTGAACGAGTGGACGCTACCGTCGAGCACGGCGCAGGTTAGGGGCTTGTCGTCATTTTTGACCAAGTCATCAAAAGGCTTCTTGATGTCAACAATAAGGTCCGTGGGTTGTGTCCATGTGACAGCATCTTCCGCTGCCGTCGTGAAAATGACCGATATTGAATTTGACGCGCCGTGTTTGTACTTCCCCAACCGCTTGCCAATGGGCGAGTCAGGCTTTTTTGGTGGAGCCAAAACGCTTTCTTCATGTTCGATGCCGACAAAGCTGGTACGGCCTCGCTCCCCTTCCATTCCCGGTGCCTTGTAAACATCCGGTATTTCCGTGATCAGTTTCTTGTTGTGTGGACTGTTCCACGGCTCGTCGAGCTTGAATTTTTCATAGAGTTCGTTCTGGTCCATGAACGGGAGGATATGGACTCTCCAGCTCAGCAGACGAGTTCCGTCAGCCGCCTTGCTGAATCTGGCAGGAAGGCTCATGTGCGCCGATTCGAAATTCAGCATCGCCAGTGCGATTTGCCGCAAGTTATTCATTCTGGTGACTTTATCTTTGGCTGCTGCGGCAGGCGACACCGCGGTCGTAGCGGTCGTCTCCTCTTCTGCCGGTGCCGGCAAAAACGCGTCGCCGATTCTCTGCTCGGACTCGTCCTGAGATTGGGCAATGCCGCAACTGAAAGCAATCAAACAAAGAGTGAGAATCTTGATGTTCATGAATTTACCTTGGTCGAATATTGGCATCCGCTGATTGAATGAGGTTAGTAAACAGGAGGTAGAGTCGAGCCTTGTTCGAGAGCTTCAATCTGCATTTTCAGCTCATCGAATTCTGATGGAAGTGGAGCAGTTTCTGGTGGAATTAAGCGAATAGGGTCGGGAGTCTTTTTCGGGCAACGCGGTCACCATCGCCATGCCGGCTCGACCGAAAAAGACTCCCGACCCTTTTTTGAACCGGACTCGTCCCAAGATTGGGCAATGCCGGAACATAGAACAGGCAAACAAAAAGCAAGAATTTTGATGTTCATGAATTTACCTTGGTCGAATATTGCATCCGCTGATTGAGCGAGGTTAGTAAACAGGGGTTTGAGACGGGCCTTGTTCGAGAATTTCAATTTGCATTTTCAGCTCATCGATATCAGATGAAAGTGGATCCGTTTCTGGTGGAATTGTTGAAACGGGAGGCAACAGCATCCATTTCTCTTCAAAATTGATGATCTCGACTTCGAGATGTTTGATTTGACGCCGGATTTCCCAGTCCATCGGATCGCTCACGACATCCGAAACAAACTCAGGGGGCGGAGCGAATGGCAGATCGGCAGGTGTTTGATTCCAGGATGGTGCCTCGATCGGCGGAGCTACGGTCGGTTCCGGACGCTTCGCCGGCGTAAAATTACTGGCAGCATTGGCACGGACATTGGCATTGGTCAGTGGAGCGAACTGTATTGGCCCTGCCGCAATTCCGTCGCTGTGGGCCGCCGGTGGGCCAGCCGTCATCGGTTGAACGTTACGTGGACTTCCATTCGCGAATGGGAAGATGGAAGGGGGCAAAAGCCATACACCAACTGCACTCGCTAAAACCAATGTAGCGCAGGCCAGTATTCCCAGTCGCCATTTCATCGACTTGCGCCGTTTTCGAAAACGTGGCCGCCCCGAGCGAAACGACTTTAACTGCCCACTCAACGCGTCAGCAATGGCTTCCGCCGAAGCTGGCCTTTCCGCCGGATCTTTTGCGAGAAGGTCATCGGTCAATTCCGCAAGGTCTGCTGGGATCTGCTCGTTCACCTCGTCGACTGGCCGATGCTCCGTCGAACAAATTTTGTTGAGCACCGCGATCGCGCCGTCGGCTCGAAACGGAGGCCGACCAGTCGCCATGAAATACAGCACGCCACCTAGCCCAAACAGGTCGCTCCTCGTATCGACTGGAAGACCCTTCGCTTGCTCAGGCGACATGTAATGCGGCGTGCCGGCAATGATCCCGGAGCGAGTCACGCTTGCATCGTCGGCGGCTCGAGCCAGACCAAAATCTGTAATCAGCACGCGATTGATGGCTGATTCCAGGAGGATGTTACCAGGTTTGACGTCACGATGGACAAGCCCCTGGTCATGCGCGGCCGACAACCCCCGCGCGATCTGGATTCCAATCTGCAAAATCTCATCGGCGCCTAACGGACCCTCACGGTCGATCCGCGCCTGTAGCGACTCACCTGCAACGTATTGCATCACAAGGAACGGCAAGTCGCCTTTTGTATCAACATAGTGAATGGGAACGACATTCTCGTGAACTACTGCGGCAGCCGATTGCGCTTCACGCGCGAATCTCTGGCGGGCTCCTCCACTATGAGCCAGATGTGGCGCGAGCACTTTGACGGCCACGGGGCGATGCAGTTCGGAATCGAAGGCCTTGAACACAATGCCCATACCGCCGGTACCGATCAGACGCTCAACATCATATTGACCGACTCGACCAAGCATTTCCGGATGCGAAGCCGGCGAGAGAAAGTCCAGAGAAACGCGATCAGCCTGGACGGGAATATCTTCCGCCAATTCCGAATCGACCGCGATGATCACCGAACCGTTATCGGGATAACCGGAAAGCGATCGTGTCACGACGTCCTCAAGATTCTGATCGTCGGACCGGTTTTGATACACATCACTGTCGCGCAGTGCGTCTCGGGCCACCGTCCACGAATCGCCATCGGCGGCAAGCTCAACCAGCCGCGATTGGCAGCGTTCGCAGTCTTCCAGATGAGCCACCGTGTCGAGGTGCCTGTCCGCGGACGTGTCGTCGAGGATTTGAAGCAGTCGTCGGTCGTTGCATTGTGCCGGTTTCATGATTGCTCCTCGAACTTTGCCACGGCCCGTTGAAGTCTCGCCATCACGCGGCTGCGGGCGATATAAACGGCACCGTTTGTCAGGCCGAGGTCCTTCGCGACCGAATCTGTCGACTCGCCCTCCACACTGGTCCGCCAAAAAGCGATCCACGTTGATGGCTTTACGTTGGGGCGTACCTGATCGGCCGCCCAGCGGAATACGGATCGTCGATACTCTGTCGAAAACCCATCATCGGAATCGCTTGCGTCAGGTATTGACTCGAGGATGGCACGGACGCCCGAGTCGCCGGTACCGCGATGCCGCTGCGAGCTGGTGATCTCCTTGCAAAACTCGTTATGCGTGATCCGATACAGCCACGTGCGAAATTTGGCTCGATTCTTGTCCGGTTGGAACCGGTCCACGGCTCGAGCCACCGCGACGAGCACGCGTTGGACAAGCTCATGTGCATCGGCATCCTGCAGACCGCGAGCTTTCGCGACTCGATAAATCACCGGTTGGTAAATCGTAACGAACTCCCGCCACGACTGGACATCGTCGCGATTCCGCAAACGCAGGATCAGGCTGTTTCGGGTTTTCGGCGCGATGGTCATGGTGACTCTCGATGGTTCGAATAGAAGTTACACCTGCCCGTACAGGATACCTTTCACGAAAAATATTAAAATCTTACGGAAAACGAAGTCGCGTTTTTCGCTCGTCATCTACGCGAATAGATGCGGCGCGGGAGGGCGAGGCTCCGTCCGAGCCGCAGCAGCCGGCAACGCGCAGGTTCGAGAGGGGCAGGCACAAATTTTCGGCGTTTGTCCGCAAGGCGAAATAATTCAGTTTGCCGCCGAAAAATTGAGCCAGACCCTGGCGTGTTGTAAAGTTGGCCTTGCAGCTGTACGTTCCCCAGAACGGCCCCGAACCGTTGCAAATACATCGACGCGTATGGCCGCTCCTCCCCGTCGCTAAGGCTCCGACCCTCCTCACGCGACGCGTGGTATGCCCTGCTCATTCTTCGCATGGCACCACTGCGTCGGAGGAGGGTTGCTTGGGGCGAGCGGCCGAGGTTATGCAGGCGGCTGCAAAAATTCTGGCGTGAGCACAAATGCCACGCAACATTGAATTTTCGACACCCCCGCCAGACCCATGCCCGCGTGAGTGGTTACCTTTTTCTTTGCGGCCCTGGCTTCTTCGCAGGAATTCCCGTCTGCAACCTCATCAAATCCACTTCGCCACAATCTTCCCATCCAGCCAACACCATTGTCTCTGCCTTAGTCGTTTTTGCGAGCGTCCCCAACCGCGAGGATAATCTTCAACCACGGCCGTTAATCGTTCACTCACATTCCGCTTCAAGCCCGCCTGGAAAACATGAACCGCCGCCCGATAGTCGCCACCCGGGCCGGTCATCGGGCGTGCAAAAAGCGTCGGGTGCGATGCGAAGCCAAGAAAAGCCAGCTGCTGGTCGTCAGGAACAGCCGCCGGACTTAGAACATTGTTCACGACGAGCAAACCGCCAGTTTCCAGTTGATTCCGGCACCATGCAAAAAGTTCGAATGCAGCGATGCGCGACATGTTCCGTCGGTAGCCGTCATAGTATTTGTGCCCGTATCCCAACGACTGAAAAACTGGTTGTAGCTCTTTGTTGTTGGCCGGCCCCTCCACAAGCGTCCGAATGATCCCCGACGTTTCTTCAAAAAGCGCGTTGGCGAAGATCAGCTTGAGTTTCGTATCGCTCCCGTTGTCGCGATCGACCGGCGGCGAATGGACCGTAATGCAGTGCTGCTCGCCAAACATTGCATCATGGGTTCTCTTGATGGATGGGTTCGCGACGATTCTGTCGAGGAACGATCCACCCAGTTCAAACAAGCCGCCATCTTCAAGCACTGCGTGCTCGTCAACATGAGCGATGATATCCGTAAACTTTTTCGATGCGGACAGGATCGAAAGCAGGCGTTGCTCCTGGTCACAAAGTGCGGCGAGCGTCAGGAACAGCTCTGGCGAGACATGATATCCCCAACCTTCTGAATACTCATCCGGCAAGTTGATGATCGCGGGGTCGCCGATCGCGCGGCGACGATTTCTGATCGTCCAGAGTGTCTTGGCGACAACGAGCGAGTTGGGAATAAGTTCGTCTCCGAAGCTTAAACTTGCTCCGGCTTCGATCGTACGGGCGTACGCCAAAGGAGTTGATTCGGAATCGTCCGTAAAAATGTTCATGAATCTCATACGTGCGACGAGCGGGCGGGATCGACATCACTCACCATAACCAATTTGCCATCCAGTGAGGCGTCTTGACATGCAAGTTAGCCAGCCGGAAATTCTCGTGGGCAGGTGTCGGGAATTCTGTTGGACGGTCAGGCGCTACCGTGAAAAAAATGGATGCAAACCCCCTCTGGAAATCAAAAAGCAGTCGGGAAGTCGTCGGAAACGAAATAGTCAAACAACAGGTCCAAAATTTGGGATAAAATGAGCGGCTTGAAACATCCGACTAGCTCACTCCAGAAAGTTTAATCCATGATTCGTTTGAGAGTTATTTCGCTCGCCGTTCTGGTATTGCTCGCCGTGGGGCAGGGGAACACCTCGTGTGCCAATTTTGTGCTAGAGCTGGATAGCGATCAATTCGGCACCAGCAACGTGTTTAGCGATGTGGACGATTTCCGCTTTTTGGTCGGTGTGGATGAACCGCTGACGACGGGAGTCTATGACAACCCCGCGCTTAACTTTGTTGTGCTCCGCGTATCTGGTGATTTGTCACCCGGCGTGCCATCCGGGTTCCCGTCGTTTGGGCTCTCGCGGAGCATCGGCGGTGCCGAATTCTATGACCAGGGAAGTTCATTCCGATTTGAAATAGCCGCAAACGCGGACCTTTCCGACGGTGTCACGCTGGACGAGTTGGTGGGAACGTCGTCGTTTTTCGAAATCAATGCCCGGGAAGTCAACACGGGACGTTACCATCCGCCGCTGCTGCAACTCAATTCGGATGGAACCGGGAGAATCCAGAACTCGAATAACATGGGCGGTGTGAATCCAGCGACAGGCAGAGTCGTGGATGCCGATTTTGGCGATGAGTACATCACCGACCTTTCATTCTCCCCGGCAAACACTCTTCTGATTCCTGCGGGAGCCGACAGTCTTGGCGATTTCAATGGAGATGGCAACTGGGACTGTGTTGATGTTGACATGCTGGTTCAGGCACTCAACTCTCCCAATCCAGATCCGATGTTTGATATCTCTTTAAACGGGACCGTGACGCCGTTCGATCTTTTTGGTGCGAATGTTGGCTGGCTGGCGGCTGCCGGGCGCAATAATCCTGATTTGACTGGCGGCAACCCGTTCCTTCCAGGTGATGGGAATCTGGACGGGGTGGTAGACGCGAGTGATTTTAATATCTGGAATGAAAACAAATTCACCAGCGCGCCCGCCTGGTGTTCGGGTGACCACAATGCTGACGGACAAGTGGACGCCAGCGATTTCAATCTCTGGAACGAAAACAAATTCACCTCTTCTGCCGATACAGCGTCGGTGGTACCCGAGCCATCGGGGATGGGCCTGCTACTGATTGCGGGACTAGGCTGTTTTCTGAAGACGCGCCGCAAGATTGTGGGGTGAGGATTCGTTGGGTAAGGATCGGCTCGACAAGTTGTGAAGTGGCGGTCGATTGATATGTAGGCGCTGCTGGTTGGCGGCAAGTGCTACGGAGGAAACACATTTCGGGTCCTCTCTGAGATGGAACCTGAAAATGCCCCTCCGCCCGAGTTCGTCAATTTTTGACGTTGCACCCGATCTCGTTGGGCCGATTATCAAATGACTCGCTTACCGAAGGACCTGCAAGACAGAATTGAGGTGGCGTTTGTCGACGAAGAGACTCGTCGTGCCGTGTCCACATCGCTGGACAAATTGTGGGATGGTGGGATCAACGTTGGTGCTGCCCAGCTCGCACGTGCGATCGTTTTTCTTGCGGATGGCGATGTCGACAAGTTCTGGGAATTGCGAAGCAGGTTCATGGGCGATCCCCGCGACTTGCTATGTGCAGCGAATGCGCGGTTGGTGAACAACGAGTACTGGTTCTCGGAGCCTTTTTCCGAGATGGGGCCGCTCAAAACGGATCCGGGTGCTGGCTGAGCTCTGGCGAGTTACCAAATCCTTCAGGAGAATGGCAAAACTGCCACATAATCAACACAAATTGGACACCAATGAATGCGAGCGTCAAAATAGGAGTAATGATCGAGCGATCGAATACCTCAATGCATCAACTCCTGTTTAAGCGACTTTCAATCGCGGAGATTCTGGGCATCACCACAACGATCGCATTCGTCTCGGCGGCACCCCATTTCCTGTTCTTCGCAATCCTGTTGTTTGCGTTTGTAAGCCCTTTGTTTTTGGGCATCGCCTGGGCCGGCTCAAGTAGATCTACGTTTCGAGTGTGCTACCGCCAGTGGATTGCTTTCTGCGGATCTGTTTCGTTGGCCGCAATTCCGAGCTACGGCGTCGTTGGCATTGGGCTTTTCTTTTTCTCCTTAGCGTCGGTGGTCGCTTACATTCCGCTTTTTACTTCTGATTGATCAGCGATCAATTCGAAAAGACGGCGGTTCGTGTTTGCGGGAGCAATGTTTAGCGCTTGCCGTCGGCAGAATCTGATAAAAGCCTGCGCTGGAGGTTTGAGGGGCTTCGTCGTACAATGCCGGGAGCGGTCTCGTTCTCTTCTCATTTCAGGCAGGTCAGTATGGAAAGTCGATTCAAGTCGACGTTGCGGTTCTTGCGCAAGCCGATGCGGCTGCGGATGGAACGTCTCGAGCCGCGTCGCTTGCTCGCGGTGACGCCCATCATTTCGGAGTTCATGGCGTCGAACGACAATACCCTGGACGATGGTGATGGGCGTAGTTCCGACTGGATTGAAATCTACAATCCAACCGATGCCCCAGTCGATTTGGCGGGATGGCATCTGACAGACAATGCGGACTTGCCCGAGAAATGGGAATTCCCATCGACGACTCAGTCGGTTCTTGATCCGGGTGACTACTTGCTCGTGTTCGCGTCCGGACAGGATGTCGCAAACTATGTGGATCCACTCGGTTATCTCCATACGACATTTCGGTTGAGTGCGGGTGGTGAGTATTTGGGGCTAACGGATCCGGCGGGCAATGTTGTATTCGATTTTGGTGCGTCTTACCCACCGCAGCGAACCGATGTTTCGTATGGATTTTCTGCCCAGTCCGAGACCTTTCTTGATTCGGCCAATAGTACGTCAGCCTTGGTGCCGGGCGATGGCAGCCTCGATTCAGGTTCGACGGCTCCGCCACCATGGTCGTTTCCCGGATTCGACGATTCTGCATGGCCAGGTACCGCGGGTACAGGTGGTGGAGTCGGTGTTGGTTATGACAAGTCCCAGGGCGGGGCAGCGGGGCCTGCCGATGGGACGCAACTGGCGGGGCTGGTTGGAAACGACTTGACTGATCCGGATGAAGATGGCGTTTACGAAGTCGCGTTCAATGCGGGACTGGCGGGTAGTTCGCCGGGCGGTGAGGAGCCGGTTCGTGCGCTCGACAGCCAGGTGAGCACCAAGTGGCTGGCATTCGATCCGGCTGGCACGTTTTATGAAATGGAATTTCTTGACGGTCTGCCTCGACATGTTGATCGCTACACGATTACTTCGGCGAACGATGCCATTGAACGCGATCCCTACAGCTGGACATTGAGCGGGTCGAATGATGGCGTCAACTATACCGTGATTGATACACGCACGGCTCAGGACTTTGCGCAGCGATTTGAGACGCGTTTGTACGAGTTCGCAAACGATTCGACTTACGTCCACTACCGGTTTGATTTTGAAACCGAGTTTGGAGTGAACGGCCAGAATCAGCCGGTGGCGATTCAAATGGCGGAGATTGAGTTGTTGTCCACGTTGCAATTTTCCTACGACGCGTACATTGACCTCGATATTGAATCGGCATGGGATGCGGAGCAAAGCAGTGTTTATCAGCGTGTTGATTTTACGGTCGATGACCCGGCGATTGTTGATCGCCTGACGCTGAACATGCAGTACGAAGATGGCTTTATCGCGTATTTGAATGGGGCGAAGATTGCGTCATCCAACGCACCGTTGTTTGCAACGTGGCAATCCAACGCAACGGCGCAGCGAGACGATACGCTTGCGGTTTCGCCGGCAGCGTTCGATATCAGCGAGTATGCGGATCTACTGGTTGCCGGTGAGAACGTGCTGGCCATCCACGTTCTTAACAATATTGATGCGAGTTCGGATCTGTTGTCGGTCCCCGGGATCACGGCGACTCTTCTTGAGTGCGACTTGAGTGATGCGGTTTTCTATACCGATCCCAGCCCCGAAGCTGCCAATGGAGTTGGGCAAGAAGGATTTACGACTGAAGTTTCATTTAGTGTGGAGCGAGGTTTTTACGACTCAGCATTTACTCTTGAGATTGCAAACACTACGCCCGGTGCGGAGATTTTCTATACGACGAATGGTGACCAGCCGTCGGTTGAGAATGGCACGCTCTACGACGGTCCGATCACGATCGACGAAACGACCGTCGTCAAAGCGGCCGCGTTTCGGGATGATTTTTTCCCTTCCCCGACAGAGACGCATTCGTATTTCTTTGTGCGTGATGTTGTCCGCCAGGATGCCCAGTGGACGCTTGACGAAGCCGGCTTTCCAACCAGTTGGGGCGGTGTGACGCCGGACTATGGATTGGATCCGGATGTGATCGGCAATTTTGACGCCAATGGTAATTCGCTGGGCGGCGATTCGTTCGGTGGAGTTTACGCGGAGACGATTCAGGACGATCTCAAGGCGATTCCGACGCTTTCGATTTCGATGGATACGGATACACTCTTTGGCTCGAATGGCATCTATACCAACTCGACCAGTGAAGGCATCGATTGGGAGCGTGCAACGTCTGTCGAACTGATCCATCCGGATGGGACCGACGGGTTTCAGGTAGACGCCGGATTGCGAATGCAGGGCGGGGCGTTCCGCCGACATGATCTCAGCCGAAAGCATTCTTTCCGCTTGCTCTTCAAAGCCGACTATGGCCCGACGAAACTGGATTATCCGTTCTTTGGACCGGATGCGGTAAGTGAGTTCGATACGATTACGTTGCGGATGGAATCAAATGACGGATTCGCATGGAACGCGGCGGGTGCTGATGCGCAGTACGCAAGGAATTCATTTGCCAGTCGCTCGCAGGCAGCACTGGGCCAGCCGGCGGCGCATGATAACCGTGTGCATCTATATTTGAATGGAGTGTATTGGGGCTTGTACAACCCGGTCGAAAGACCAGACGCATCGTTTTCGGCCAGCTACTACGGCGGCGACAAGGACGACTGGGACGCCATCAGTGATGAAAAAGTGATCGACGGTACCGGCCAGGCGTGGAGCACTTTGAACTCTCTGGCTCGTGCCGTGGATCAGGCATCGGGAACCGTGGCAACGCGAGCCGCCTATCAGAGAGTCCTCGGCAACAATCCTGACGGGTCGGACAATCCCGCGTTTGAAACCTTGTTGGATGTCGACAACTACGTCGATTATCTCCTTGTCAATTTTTATGTCGGCAATCAGGACTGGCCGCAGCGGAACTGGTACGCCTCACGTTTGCGAGGCGCCGAGAGTACCGGGTTCAAGTTCCATATCTGGGACGCGGAAACGGCGATGAACCTTGGCAACAATGTGAATACGAATCGACTGGATGCAGATTTCGAAGTCGCCGAGCCGTATGGAAACCTCCGAAGTAGTGAGGACTTTCGATTGAAGTTTGGCGATCGCGCGCATCGGGCTTTGTTCAATGATGGAGCGTTTACGACGGATTTCGCCACCAACCGGTATCGACAGATTCTCGGTGAAATTGACGAGGCGATGGTGGCGGAATCGGCGAGGTGGGGCGATATGCATGGCGGGCCGCACACTCCCGCCGACTGGATGGAAGAATCAAATTCCGTCATCAACACGTTCATTCGGCCTCGCGCCAACGTTTTGCTTAATCAGTTGCGAAGTGCTGGTCTGTATCCGTCGGTTGATGCGCCCGTATTTAATATGCACGGTGGCGAAGTGCCCGCTGGTTTTGATCTGACGATGAGTGTGACAGAGGGACAGATCTGGTTTACGACAGATGGAAGTGATCCACGTTCAGCCGATGGGCTACCGATTGGAACGCGTTTTACGTCCGGCGTGACTATCAATAATGAAGCGACCGTTAGCGCTCGAACTTTTGTGAATGGTCAATGGTCGGCACTGAATCAGGCGACGTTCACTGTCGCCGGACTTGTGGGCGATTTTGACGGCGATGGAAGCTACGGTTGCTTTGACGTGAACTCGCTGTCGGGCGCGATTGCAGATGGTAGCAACAGCCTCGAGTTCGACATCAATGGCGACACTGTGGTGAACGCTGCCGATATGGAAGAGTGGCTGGCTATTGCTGGAAGCGTCAATCTTGCGTCAGGGAGTTCTTACCTGGTTGGCGATGCTAACCTGGATGGAGTCGTCGATGTTAGCGACTTTAACATTTGGAACGCGAACAAGTTTACGACGAATTCTGAATGGTGTTCCGGAGACTTTACGCTGGATGGATCTGTTGACGTCAGCGACTTTAATCAGTGGAATGCCAACAAGTTCACAGCGGCGTCGCTGGTTTTCGGGGTGAATGGTGACTCGTTTGATTCCAATCGCACCGAGTCAGAATCGTCGGATGCGCGACGAGTCATCGATCGTGTGTTTCTTGAGATGTAAGATCCAAGCCGGTCTCGATAATCGGCGAGTAGGAAATCACGAATGCTGAGCTACCAAAGAATTTGATGAAATTCGAACCGCTTCCCACCCGGCAGCTTACGCAGCCGGTTCGCCTGAAACCGATTGAGCATAAAATTTGCTTCAAGACAGGTAGTGGACGAGGCCACGAGTCCCTGAGTACGGAGAATGGCAGCTACCGGAAGCACGCTTTAGACGCCGATGGCGCCGCACTCTTGATGCGATTCGATTTCTGACGACGTTACGACAACGTTCTTGCCTTCGGCTTTTGCTGTCATCAGTGCCTTGTCGGCTCGATCGATCAATTCGACAGCAGCTTCGTTCTTCCTGAGTTCCGCGCAGCCAAAGCTTGCGGTTACGTTGAATTTTGAGCCTCCGGAAGCGAACTCAAGTTGCTCAATTTCAGTTCGGCAACGGTCCGCACATGCGGCGGCTCCGGCTTCGTCGCAGTCGGGAAGGACAATGATGAACTCTTCGCCGCCATATCGACAAACGATGTCCGTGGAGCGGAATCGTGACTCGAGCCGATTCGCGACATGGACCAGTACTTCATCTCCTGCCTGGTGGCCATGCGTATCGTTGATGCTCTTGAAGTGGTCGACATCAAGCATGATGCATGACATCGGCAATTTTCGACTGGCACAAGCAGTCACAATGGATTTTATCGATGACATCAATGACCGGCGATTCAGGATGCCGGTCAGCGGATCATGTTGTGCTTCGAAGCTGAGTCGCCGGTCCAGTTCGAGGATGCGGGCTCCCGACTTCAGCCTGGCAAGCAATTCTGATTGCATGATTGGCTTGGTAATATAGTCATCAGCACCGGCTCCCAATCCGTCAACCAGGCTCCGTATTTCTGAATGGGCCGTCATGATGATCAGGTAGACGTATTTTTCAAGACCTTTGGTGCGAAGAATCTGGCAGAGCATTTGGCCGTTGATGTTCGGCATCTCCCAGTCGGTGATGACGTAATCAGGGCAAGACTTTTCGATCTGGCTCAATGCCTCAACACCGCTGTGAGCCGTGCTGACAAAGTAGCCTTCCGCCCGGAGCGTTTTTGAGATTCGTTGAGTCACAACTTCGCAGTCGTCGACGACCAATACTCTTCGAAATTGTTTAGCCATACGACGTGCTGGAGGGGCTTGGTTTTGTTGCGTGTTGCGTGACATCCAGATGAAATATAGAACCGAATCGGAGTACGTGCACTACAAATCGGGGGGTAAACCGTACACTTTGATCAGAGCGATCCGCGTAACCGGATTCGCGTTGGTATTGGAGTTCACGGCCAGGGGGTTGTCATTTGGCCACAGAGCCCTGCTGTTCGTCGATTTCAGCCGGAGTTGGGCAGGCGCACATGATATTTCTGTCACCAAAGGCATGATCCAACCGGCCAACGGGCGACCAGTACTTTTGGTCCCGCAGGCTTTTCACAGGCCAGGCCGCGAGCTGACGCGAGTATTTGTGGTTCCATTCGTCGGCGGTGACGGCGGCTGCCGTATGCGGAGCGTTCTTGAGCGGGTTGTCTTCCGGATCGAACGTTCCACTTTCGATCCCGAAGATCTCTTCGCGAATCTTGATCATCGCGTCGCAAAAACGATCCAGCTCTACCAGCGACTCACTCTCCGTCGGCTCGATCATTAACGTGCCCGCGACGGGGAATGACATGGTCGGTGCATGGAAACCGTAATCGACCAGCCGTTTTGCGATATCGTCAGCTTCGACTCCCGCCGACTGTTTCAATGGTCGCAAGTCGATGATGCACTCATGAGCCACCCTGTCGTGGTTGCCCGTGTAGAGAATGTTGTAATGGGGGGCAAGCTTCTTCGCGATATAGTTGGCGGACAGAATGGCGGCTTCGCTGGCCTTTTGCAATCCGCGGTCGCCCATCATGTATATGTACGTCCACGAAATGGGGAGGATACCGGCACTGCCAAAGTTTGCCGCAGAAACGGCGCCGACAGTCGCGTTCTCTTCTGTCAAAGCAAGCGGATTGCCGGGGAGGAACTCGGCAAGGTGGCTGCGAACTGCGACGGGCCCAACGCCCGGTCCGCCGCCGCCGTGTGGAATGCAAAACGTCTTGTGCAGGTTAAGGTGCGAAACATCACCACCAAACTCGCCCGGTGCACAAAGTCCGACTTGCGCGTTCAGGTTCGCACCGTCAATGTACACCTGGCCGCCATGGCTATGCACAATTTCGCAAAGCTCGCGAACACTCTCTTCGAACACGCCGTGCGTGGACGGATACGTAATCATGATGCATGAAAGATTCTCGCTGTGCTCTTCAGCCTTTGCTTTCAAGTCGTCGAGATCCACATTGCCATCGTCGTCGCACTTGATCACAACAATGTCGAGACCTGCCATCTTTGCCGAAGCCGGATTGGTACCGTGGGCGCTGTTGGGAATCAGGCAGATCTTGCGGTGCGATTCATTGCGGCTGGCATGCCACGCCTGAACGGCGAGCAGGCCAGCGAATTCGCCCTGGGATCCGGCGTTTGGTTGGAGCGAAACCGCTTCGTATCCTGTCGCCGAGCAGAGCATTTGTTCGAGCTCCGTGATGAGCTCACGATAACCCTCGGTCTGACTGTCGGGCGCGTAAGGATGAACGTCCGCGAACTCGGCCCATGTGACCGGGATCATTTCGGTCGCGGCGTTGAGCTTCATCGTGCAAGATCCAAGCGGGATCATGGTGCGGTCGAGCGCGAGGTCTTTGTCGGCGAGCTTCCGCAGGTACCGTAACATTTCTGTTTCTGTCCGGTACTGATGGAATACCGGATGCGTCAGAAAAGCCGACTGGCGAATCAGTGTTGCAGGCAACTCGACATCGGCGACTGGTTCGAGTTCGTCAAACTCGGGAACTGCGACGCCTTCGTTGGCGAAGCAGCCGAGGATGGCGGCGATTTCTTCGCGAGTCGTCGTTTCGTCGAGCGAGACGCCAATGTGCTGGTCGTCAATTTTGCGAAAGTTCATTTTCGCGGCGGCGGCTTTTGCGTGAATTTGCGATGCGTTCACATCATCAGGCATCGCGACGGTCAGCGTATCGAACCAACGTTCATTCGTGATGTTGTAGCCCAGTCGCGAAAGTCCGAGGGCGAGGACGGAGGTGCCGTGCCGCACGCGGTTGGCGATTCTTGTGAGGCCTTCGGGACCATGGTAAGTCGCATAGAGTCCGGCGGCGATTGCGAGGAGTGCCTGCGCCGTGCAAATGTTGCTGGTCGCGCGATCGCGTCGAATATGTTGCTCCCGGGTTTGAAGCGCCATTCTCAATGCCGGATTGCCGTGCGAGTCGATGGAGACTCCGATCAGCCGGCCGGGCAGGGCGCGCTTGTGCTTTTCAGTGGTCGCCATGTACGCTGCGTGCGGGCCGCCGAAAAATAGCGGGATTCCGAATCGCTGCGTCGAACCGATCGCAATGTCGGCGTTCATGGCGGCTGGCGATTTGAGCACTGTCAGGCTGAGAAGGTCAGCCGCCACGACAGCAAGCCCGTTTTTCTGGTGAACGAGCTCGATGGCTTCGGAATGGTCCGTGATTTCGCCGCTGGTTCCGGGATACTGGAACAGCGCTCCAAAGCAGTCAAGATCCGCAAGGTCTTTGTCCGGGTTCCCGACGATCAGCTTGATTCCCATCGGAGTCGCCCGAGTCTTCAATACGGCGATGGTTTGAGGGTGCGTATCCGCAGCGACGAAGAACGTGTCGCTTTTGGCTTTGCTGACTCGGGCGCACAACGCCATCGCTTCCGCGGCCGCGGTGGCTTCGTCCAGTAACGATGCGTTTGCGATTTCCAGACCGGTCAGATCCGAAACGACGGTCTGAAAGTTAAGCAGCGTTTCCAGTCGCCCCTGCGAAATCTCAGGTTGGTATGGCGTATAAGCCGTATACCACGCAGGGTTTTGCAGCACGCTCCGCAGGATCACGGACGGCGTGTAACAGTTGTAATAACCGCAGCCGATAAACGACCGATAGACGTCATTCTTCGCGGCGATTTCTTTCAGTCGCGCGAGTGCGGCGGCTTCCGTGTGAGCGGGCCGTTCGTTCTTCGGTGGAATGCGTATGCTTGCCGGAACGACTTGATCCATAAGGGCATCGACGCTCTCGACGCCGAGCGTTTCGAGCATCACCGCCTGGTCCGACAAATCGATTCCAATGTGCCGCCCAGAAAATTCGTTGTGAAATTCCATCTTCGCCGGCTCCCCCGCGCAGTGTTTGGTTGTCAGTCATCAATCAGGTCGTTTCCAGATTTTCTATAGGATAGTGCCGCACCATCTATTTGTAAAATCAATGGAAGCTATCAAACTATAAGGAATTGCTATGGTATGATTCAGGCGTCCAATGGCCTCCAGATTCGAGCGAACGATGACCAATTTGCCGACGAGCGTGTTGCGAACATTTGTGACGATTGTCGAAGAAGGCGGATTTACGCAAGCCGCTACGGTATTGAATTTGACCCAGCCGACAGTCAGCCAACAGATCAAGAAGCTTGAAGAGTTGGTAGAGCAGCCGCTGCTTGATCGCGGGCAACGGCGACTGGAGCTTACCAGCGCGGGGCAGACGATGCTCGATTATGCGCGTCGTATCCTGATGTTGAATGATCAGGCGGTCGCTACGATTGCGACGTCTGCCGTGAAGGGCCGATTGCGGCTGGGGATTCCGCACGAGTTTACGTTGTCGATTTTGCCGGAGCTGGTTGGCGCCTTCTCGCAGGCTCATCCGGATGTCGTTGTCGAAGTCGATTGTGAGCTAAGCAAGAACTTGCTCGCGAATCTCAAGGACTACGATCTGGTGATCGCATTGCACGATCCCGCCGAGAAGAAGAGTGGCTCACGTCTGCGAAGCGAGCCGCTGGTTTGGGTTTCCAGTCTGGAGTACGAGCTGGATTCGGAGAAACCGCTGCGGATCATTGCGGCTCCTGAGCCATGCATTTACCGCGCGAATATGTTGCGAGTCCTCGAGCGATACCGTGCCGGTTGGAGTCTGCAGCTGACGAGCACGAGTTATAGCGCGCTTTGTGCGGCGGTTTCGACGGGAATGGGTGTCACCGTTCTGGCGGAAAGCGTCGTGCCCGGCAATTTGAAGATTCTGGAATCTCCGAGATTGCGAAAGCTTGGCAAAGTCGACCTGCGACTGCATCACGATCGCACACGGGCGACCGAGGCAACGTCCACGTTTGTTGATTTTGTCTATCAGCGATATCGCCAGAATTAGGCTGATCTAAGCCGGATCTGCGGCCCGGTCAGTGGCCAAATCTTCGGTGCTCTCTGGTTGGGATTCTTCGGCATCCTCAGGCGATTCCTGCCCGGCGAGCGCCGGAGCCTCGTCAACTTCGTTCGGTTCTTTGATCGTCACTTCATGCCCGAGTTCGGCGAGCAGTGTTTCGATCGCTTCGTTGAGTCGGTCGCCACGCAATCGGCGATGTCGAATAATGCCTTCCGCATCGATCAGGAATGTCGTCGGCCAGGAAGAGACGTTCCATTTTGTCGAGATCGGTCCGCGGGTTCCCTCAGTGCCGTTCCAGAAGCTCCGCCACGAAATGTTTTCCTCGGCGATCTTCGCCTTGATCTTTTCTCGATCCCTGTCGGAATTCACGCCTACGATTGCGAAAGGGTAGTCAGCCAGTTGCCGGACGAGCGACCGCTCGTGTGGGTACATTCCCACGCAAGGGCCTCACCAATCGCCCCAAAAATCGAGAAAGACGACTTTGCCGCGGTAATCACTCAGCTTGAATTCTTCGCCATCAATATCTTCGCCCTCGATCTCGGGCACCTCCATACCGACTTGAAGACGGTCGATCTCGAAGAGTAGCGCATCGCCGGAATCCTTGAGAGTGCCTCCCCGGTTGTTTGAAATATCTGGATACTCGGTAGAGAGGCTATGAATCAGATCCTTGATTTCGTCTTCGCGAGTCTCCAGCTTGCGCCGGTACATCAGGCGTTTTGCTTTCAGGTAAGTCGCGAATGCGCGGTTGGTTTCCACGGTTGAGTTCTCGATGACGTTGTCAAAAACAGATTCGAGTTCGTCGTTGGGGTTGCGAGTCAGCCTGGAAAGTACCTGGACGGTGTCTTCTGAATCAACCATCTCGCGTTTCAGGATTTCGATTGTCTCATCCGAAATTTCGCGGCTACGTACAATCCTTAACAATGACTTGCTCGACGCTTCGGTGTTCGGATGCGCCTTGACGATATCCAGATACCGTTTCGTGTATTCTTCTTCGTTAGGCGATTCGGCCCAGGCAGCTTGCCGCTCTTCGTCGGTTTTTGCATTGCGAACTGCCTCGCGCACCTCTTTCATTTTCGCGTCGTATTCGTCCTGGATCGCGAGAAATGCCGCCATTGCGTCTGGTGCATCAGCCGCTGGTTGGGCGTCAGCTTTCGAGTCGACTGTGGCTTCGGTCGAGTCTGCTGTCTTTGTCGAACCGGTACAGCCCGGCTGGCTTAGCAGGATGGGAATCGCGATGAGCAGGAATGCGAAGATGATCGGGCGATTGCCCTGAAGATTTGGACGGCGAAACAACATCGAAGACTCCCGGAAGGATAGTATCGAAAGATGGGCGTTGACCGTGTTGAGGACAAGTTTGACATATCCAGGCACCGCTTACAATCAGACAAGTCGCCCATGTCAATGCTCCCTGATCCTTGGCTTTGACTACAATGGAAGGATGAACGAACTAACCCAGCGGCGCACCATGATGAACACCAAAATCGCCTACGCCCTTTTCGTCGGCTTCACTCTTTTGTCAAGTTCGGCACCGGCACCGGCGCAAGCGCCATCCAGCTCAACCATTTCACTTTCCATCGATGCGACAGATCTCCCGCGGAAGCTACTGGGAGCGAAACTAAAGATTCCTGTCGACTCAACCAGGCGATCGGCGGATGGCAAGATTGCACTTTGGTATCCGAAGTGGACGCCAGGAACACATGGCCCCGGTGGCCCGATCGCGAACCTGGCCGGCATGAAGATCAGTACGCCGGACGGCAAGCGAGTGAAGTGGGAACGTTCCGTCGGTGAGTTTTACCGGATGGATGTCGAGGTGCCCGAAGGCGTTTCCGAGTTGCATGTCGATATTCGTTACATCACGAACCAGCCTACGGTCAATTCGAAGGGAGTCGATTCATACGGAAGTGCGGATCTGGGATTTATTAGCCCGGGGACCGTCTTGCTGTACCCGGACGGCGTTGATATCGACCAGTCGAAGATTGATTTGTCGGTGTCGTTGCCGGAGGGATGGAAGGCCTCTTCGGCGCTTGTTCCTCGCGAGTCGGACGGGGATGAGAAGCGCGAGAGTGAGAAGAGCGAGAGTGAATCAAACGTCGTTCGTTTCGAGGTGGATACGATTCGCGTGGTCGTCGACTGCCCGATTATGTGTGGTGCCAACCGAAGTGAATTCGAATTGGCGGATACGGCGGCGATCAATGCCGGGACCAACATTGCCCCGCACAAGTTACATATCTTTAGCGAGGCCAAATCGGTACTCAAACCGCATCCTGATTCACTTCAGAAATTCCGCAACATGGTGACTCAGTCGGCAAAGCTTTTTGAATCCCAGCCGTTTGAACGCTTTGACATTCTGCTGGCGACGACCGATTTGCTCGACAAGAACGGACTGGAGCACTCACGATCGACTTTTAATATTCTGGGGCAGCGTGTCCTGCAGGAACCGACCAAACTCAAGGGGTGGGACCGATTGCTGATTCCGCATGAGTACATTCATTCATGGTGTGGGAAGTATCGGCGACCGGAAGGCATGGTGACTGGCGACTTTCACAGTCCGAAGAAAATGGACCTTCTCTGGGTGTACGAAGGGCTGACTCAATATCTGGGAGAGTTGATTGAGGCTCGCAGTGGCCTGATGTCAGTCGATGAGTTTCGGCACCGGGTGGCGATTGAAATTCGCCGGGCGATGCATCAGCAGGGTCGCGACTGGCGTTCGCTTTCGGATACGGGGGCGTGCTCGCCCGTGCTGCGAAGTGGAAGCCCCAACTGGCCTCGCTTGCGACGCAGCCAGGATTATTACATGGAGGGGATGCTGTTTTGGCTGGAGGCGGATGCGATTATTCGGACTCAATCGGATGGTGAAAAGTCGCTGGACGATTTTTGTCATCACTTTTTTGCGTACAACGGCGATGGTGGCGAGGGGAATGCCGATCCGCACCCGAATGGGTACGATCGAGCCGATGTGATTAAGTCGCTGGAAACGGTGGTCGATTTTGACTGGGAAGGATTGATTGCCCGACGAGTCGACATGTTGGTCGAGCGGTTCGATCCGGCGGTCGTCGATCGTTTGGGATACTCGATTCAGTACTCGAACGAGCAGCCTGACATCCCTTCGACGACTTTTCGTGCGACCCGAGGTCTGGATTTGCTGGATTCGATCGGTGCCGCGATTTCAGACAATGGCAACGTGACAGATCTCTTGTTGGGTTCTGCGGCGGATGCGGCGGGGTTGGGCCCGGGAATGGAAATTGCCGGCGTGAACGGAAACAAGTGGAGCAAGAATCGCATGGTTGACGCGGTCGCAATGTCTGCCACAACGGGAGAGATCAAGTTGATGGTGGTAAGTGGCGACTCGTTTAAGGACTTTGTCGTGAAGTACGACGGCGGGCCGAGGTATTTGACGGTCGTGCGAAAGAAGAATGGCAATGACTTGCTCGCGGAAATCCTCAAGCCGCTTTAAAGTCTGCGCTCAAGTTTGCAAAGTTCACAAACCGCTGCTCGCTGACTGGTTTTGTAACTCAGGTTTCGAGTACGCAAGGTACCTGTCATGAGCCGATCTGATTCACTCGAATGAATGCTTTGGCTATACTGCTCCCCATGAAAACCTACATATTCCAGGGCTGTTTGCCAGCGTTGATGACGCCGTGCAATCCGGATCGCTCACCAAACTTTGACGCGCTTGTCCACAAAGCCAACGAACTGCTGGCCGCAGGGATGAACGGCATGATTTACTGCGGATCGATGGGTGACTGGCCGTTGCTCACTGACGCGCAAAGGATGGAAGGCGTTGCCCAACTTTGCAAAGCCGGCGTGCCCGTCGTTGTCGGCACCGGAGCCCAGAATACGCGACTTGCCGTCGAACATGCAGCTCATGCGGCGTCGGTAAACGCCGCTGGACTGATGGTGATTCCGCGTGTGCTTTCGCGCGGTACATCTCCGACGGCTCAGCGGAATCACTTTGCTGCGATTCTGTCCGCCGCACCGGACATACCGGCGGTAATTTACAACAGCCCGTATTACGGATTTGAAACGAAGGCTGATTTGTTTTTCGACTTGCGCCGCGATCATCCGAATCTTGTTGGATTTAAAGAGTTTGGAGGAGCCGATGCGTTGAGCTACGCGGCTGAGCAAATCACGGGCAGCTGCGATGAGCTGACGTTGATGGTGGGAGTCGATACGCAGGTGGTTCACGGATATCTCAACTGCGGAGCCAGGGGTGCAATCACTGGCATTGGAAACGCGCTTCCGGAACCGGTGTTGGAGTTGATCCGTTTGTGCAAAGCCGCCGTTGAGGGCGACAGTGAAGCGCGTCGCCGGGCCTATGAGCTCGAGTCGGCTTTGACGGTATTGTCGACGTTTGATGAGGGGCCGGATCTCGTGCTTTATTACAAGCACTTGTTGGTGCTGAATGGCGATACGGAGTATGAGCTGCACTTTAACGAGAGTGATAGGCTGAGTGTCAGCCAGAAGCAGTTCGTCGAGGCGCAGTACGGCCAGTTCAAGCGATGGTGGGACGGTTGGAAGTAAGCGCCGACCGCTTAGACTTAGGGATGCGAATCTTAAGCCCATTGTGGCTATCAACAAACGGTGCGAAGACCGTCTCGGATTTGTTGTTTCACAGATGAGCCTTCGCCACGCAGTGGCAAAACATGCCAGCCTGGGGCACAGCAAGAACGAGCTTGCGAGTTTGAGCGCCGCCCCAGGAGTCCAGATACCAGGAGAAGTGTTGGTCGAGCCAAAATGCCCAACACGTCGTCATCGCAACCGAGACCGAAATGGAGGTGGCCAACCTCATTGCTTGCGATCTCGGATCATCTCAAAAGTATGAAACGCATTGCTCGATCGCCCAGCCTCCGGGGTTCAAAAACCTGGGGCGACTCACGACTCACGACTCGCCAAGGCTCGCCGCGCTTGCCCCAGGCTGACATGTCGCGGCCCTTTCAGGGCGGTGGTACGCTTCTACTCCGACTAGACCTTAAATAAGCAATGATCTGGTCGATTTTGGGTGGAAGATGTTTGCGCAGTGGTGTCGCCTTGGCCGGAGGCCGACGTTTGGGTTGCGGTAATTTCGATGCTGCAAGTTGGTTTGGTTTTCGTGGTTCAGTAGTG
>CALHZT010000140.1 GCA_938040995.1 uncultured Pirellulaceae bacterium
GATATACGCAAAAAACGGACTCGTTTCCTCGTCCACTACCCTGAAATTAAGATGTCGCAGTGCACTAGTCATGATTTGGTAAAACTTGGTTTCCGGCTCAGCGTAATGATCGAGTCGTCAACATATTCACTGAGAACAAACGAGAAAACTCGCGGCAACCGAACCTTGCCCGGTGCCATTTCCAAGAAAACCATGAATAGTCCAGCCAACAACAAACCGCCAGCGAACGTTGCCGTCCTCGGCTCGACGGGCAGTATTGGGTGTAGCACGCTGGATGTTATTGCTGCGGGATCAAGTCGCCTGTCCGTGGCGGCACTCTCTGCCAGATCCCAACTTGACCGGCTGGTTGAACAAGCCAACCAGTTCGGACCGTCCTTTGTGGTTGCAGCCGACGAGGAACAAGCCGCCGGTTTCGATTTTTCTGCGCTGCCGGCTGGTACGAAAGTCATGACCGGCCCCGATGCTCTGGAGACCGTCGCCAGCGACCCGGGCGTAGACATCGTCGTTGCCGCGATTGTTGGTAGCGCCGGACTGCGAAGTTCGTGGGCGGCACTCGATGCCGGCAAAAGAGTCGCACTGGCCAACAAGGAAACAATGGTCGTTGCCGGACCACTCGTGCGAAAGCTCGTCGATGAACGAGCCGACATGGGAGCCGAATTACTTCCCGTGGACAGCGAACACGGCGCCATTTTTCAGGCGCTCGCTGCCGGTCGCCGTTCCGACGTTAAAAGAATTATTCTGACCGCCAGCGGCGGACCTTTCCGCGAATTCTCGACGTCGCAACTGGAAGATGTTACCGTCGAACAGGCGCTGGCTCATCCCACCTGGGACATGGGTACCAAGATTACGATCGATAGCGCAACGATGATGAACAAGGCGTTGGAGATCATCGAGGCCCGATGGCTGTTCGATCTCGCACCGGATCAGATTAGCATCGTGGTGCATCCCCAGTCGTACATACACTCGATGGTCGAGTACGTTGACGGATCTATCGTTTCGCAGATGAGTCCGCCAGACATGCGGCTGCCGATTCAGTACGCACTGAGCTATCCCGAACGATGGGAATCGCCGGCGGACGATGCGGACTTTACAAGGCCGCTCACGCTGGAGTTGTTTCCGCCGGACTTTGAACGGTTCCCTGCATTGCAGTTGGGACTGGATGTCGCACGATCCGGAGGCACGGCGGGCGCCGTCGTGAACGCAGCCAACGAAGCCGCCGTACAAAGCTTCGTAGACGGACAGATGAAATTTACCGAAATCGTACCGGCATGTCGGACGATACTCGAAAATCACGACTTTGATCCGAGCCCCGGACTGGACGATCTGTTCCGGTTGGACCTGTGGGCTCGCGAGGAGATAACGCGTTGGGTATGCACCTGATCGACATAACAGACCTGGCAATGACCGGAATGACGGGCACGATTTTGTTCGCAAAATCATGGTGGCTGCAACCGGACAATCTGATCTCGTTCGCGAAAGGCATCTTTGGCCTGGGGCTTGTGATTTTCGTGCATGAGCTTGGTCACTTCCTCGTCGCCAAAGCGTGCGGCGTGAAGTGCGAGAAGTTCTACGTCGGATTCGATGTGCCGATTGAAATTGGCCCGTTCAAAATTCCGGCGGCGCTTTTCAAAAAGCAGATTGGCGAGACGGAATATGGGCTGGGAACGATTCCGCTTGGTGGCTATGTGAAAATGCTCGGGCAGCATGACAATCCCGCCCTCGCTGCCGAAGAAGCCGAAAAAGCAAAAGTCGCCGATGAAGAAGGCGATTATCAGATGGACCCGCGAAGCTACCTGGCGAAGTCCGTGCCGCAGCGGATGGCGATCATTTCTGCTGGTGTGATCATGAACCTGATCACCGCCGTCTTGTTCGCCGCGATGGCTTACAAGATGGGGCTGCGAAATACGCCCGCCGTGGTCGGCCGCACGATGCCTGGCGATTCCGCCTGGCAAGCCGGCGTGCGACCTGGCGACCACATGGTCCAGCTTGGCAAGGAAGGTCGTCGCGACGAGTACCTGCGATTTAATGACTTGCGATTTAGTGTCATCAAGAAGGATGAAAATTCGTTTCCGATGACGGTCCGGCGGCTGGACGGGACTGAGCACGTTGTCAATGTGCAGCCGGTTTCGCACAAGGGCGAGATCGACGATACGCCCAAGATTGGCGTCTATTCGGCGAGCACGAACAAGTTCTTCGAGAATCCATTCAACGATGGGAGCGCTGCGAACCAGTCGGATCTCAGGAACGGCGACATTATCAAGGAAATGATTGTCGATGGCGCCGACGGTGTGTCGGCGGAGATTGACGGCGAGATCAATGGCCACGTGGCAATGAAAAAGTTGTTGCTGGCGAATCGTGACAAGTCGATTACGCTCGTGGTGGACCGGAAAGAAGATCCCAAATCGAAAACATCGCCCGCCGAAGAACTCAAGCTTAAACTGGCTCCGCAACCGCTACGCTACCTTGGTTTCGCAACTGAGATGGGCCCCATCGTCGCAATCCAGACTGGATCACCAGCCGAGACCGCCGGGTTCCAGGCAGGCGACGTGCTTCTTTCGATCGACGGCGAATCGATTTCTGATCCGTTGCTCGTCGAATCGCTTCTGGTCGCCCACGTTGGCAAACAGACAACATTCGGCGTGAAGCGGGGAGACGAAGAACTGGAACTCTCGGCGACTGTTCGAGCCGCCGATATGGAAGGCGACGTGGGGCGTGGCGGTGGACCCGTCGCGGCCGAGGCCCTGGGCATTGCCTACCAGGTGACGGACAAGATCGCATCCGTTGTGCCCGGCGGGCCCGCCGAATCGGCCGGAGTTCAGGTCGGCGATATCGTGACCGGCTTTCACCTGAAGATGACCGAAGCGGCCGAGCTCGAAAAGAAACTCCAGCAGACGGTAGAACAACCCATCAAGTTTGGTGATGAGCGACCCGACTGGGGCTACGCCTCCGTAGGACTGCAGTTTGCGCCAAAAGGAACCGACGCGGTCGTTACTTTCCGCCGGGGCACCGAGAGCATCGAAAAAACGATGACGCCCGTTGACTACCCAGGGCAGTACGAAGTGATGCGAGGCCTTCGATTCGAGCAGCTATCCCGAGTCAAAAAAGCTGCCAGCGTTGGCGATGCATTGCGGCTTGGCTTTCGCGAAACCAAAGAAGGAATCGAACAGGTGTTCGTGACACTTTCGCGGATAGGCAAACTTTACAAACACATGGGCGGCCCCGGCACGATTCTCTACGCGGCGACCGCCGAAGCGTCCGAAGGTCTCCCGCGCCTGTTGGGGTTCCTGACTCTGCTGAGCGCCAACCTCGCGGTACTCAACTTTCTGCCAATCCCGGTCCTCGACGGCGGTCACATGATGTTCCTGCTTTACGAAGGCATCTTCGGCAAACCCATGAACGAGCGCATCGCATTCGCCGCCACCATGGCCGGCCTCTGCCTCGTGCTTTGCCTGCTGGTCTTCATGCTCGGTTTGGACTTTTTCCGCTTCTCGGGCTTGCTGGGAATGATCGTTTAGTGGACTGTCGGGTTTGAAGTTTAAGGGTAGTGGACGAGGCAACGAGTCCTTGAGCAGGGTAGTGGGCGAGGCAACGAGTCCTTGAGCCTGTACAAACATGGGACTCGTTGCCTCGTCCACTACGCCCAACCTGAGCAAACCGCCGGGGACGGCGGCGCTGCGGCAACCACACCAGTGCCGTGCTAGCAACCCACCGACCTTGCTCTGAATCCACGCTGCTCGATACCATTCATTTCGCGCCGACACATCGCGTGTCAAACCAAAAAACGCCGATCTGGAAAGGACTCCACATGGCAGTACGACTGGACAAACTTGCCGAGATCGTAGGTGGAACCGTCACCGGTGACGGCGGAATCGAAATCAACGGAGCCGCACCGCTCCGCGACGCGGGCCCTGGCGAAATCACACTCGCCGATGACGAAAAATATACGGACAGCCTGAACGAATGCCCGGCGACTGCCGCCGTTGTTCCTCCGGGGATTCAACCGGAAGGAATCTCGTTCATCACGGTCGATAACGCACGTGAAGCCTTTGCGGCCATCGTCACCGCATTTTGTCCGGCTCGACCAAAGAAAACAGCCGGCATTAGTCCCCGGGCCATCGTCAGCCCGACCGCCACGATCGCAGGCGGAGTCACCATTAGTCCCGGCTGCGTCATTGGTGACGACGTTGAGATCGGAGCCGGCACAATCATTCACCCCAACGTCACCGTTCTCGATGGTTCCAGTTTGGGCGAAAACGTCACCCTGTTTCCTGGCGTTGTAATTTATGACAACACCATCATTGGAAACGATTGTCTGATTCATGCAGCGGCCGTGATCGGAGCCTACGGGTTTGGATATGAACAAGTCGACGGGAAACATGCTCGCACGCCTCAGCTGGGCAACGTGGTCATCGAAGACAATGTTGAAATTGGAGCGGGCACGACGATAGATCGCGGAACCTACGGATCGACTCGCGTTGGCGAGGGGACGAAGATCGACAATCAGGTTCAGGTGGGCCACAACTGCCGAATTGGCCCGAACAACCTGATCTGCGCTCACGTTGGCATCGCCGGCAGCAGCTCGACGGGTAACTACGTCGTCATGGGCGGACAAGTCGGCGTGCGTGACCACGTCGATATCGGCGACAACATCATGATCGGTGCGCAATCAGGAGTCTCCGAATCGCTCACCGACTCCGGCAAGTATCTTGGATCGCCAGCCGTCCCGCTTCGCCAGGAAGTCCAGACGCTCATGGCTCGTGCCCGATTGACCGAGCTGCGAAAGCAGGTACGCCGCGTCGAAAAATCGCTCGCCGCGATAACATCCGAAGCTTCGGAACAGCCAACGAAAAACGGCGGCTAGGCCGGGAGGGCGAGGCTCCGTCCGAGCCGCAGAAGCTCTCCACGTTTAACAACAATTTCGCGGCTCGGACGGAG
>CALHZT010000141.1 GCA_938040995.1 uncultured Pirellulaceae bacterium
TTTCACGCGTCGCCAAGCTACGGCGGCTCGGACGGAGCCTCGCCCTCCCGACCTCGCTGCATTAATGAAAAATGACAAGTGACAAATGAAAAGTGAAAATTTGGAATGCAATTCAAATTCGTTTGAGGAATGAACGCTTGAAATGCTGCATTCCGCTTCATGCCTTTTGAAATATTAAAGCAAAAAGCGAACCTCGCTTTATTACATTCGCAACTCGACACTCGCAACTCGACACTAAGAAAAAAAATGACCTTTCGATTTGAAAAACTGACGATCAAGGCACAAGAATCTGTCGCCGCTGCGCAGTCCCTTGCAACCGAACAGGGCAACGCCAGCGTCGAAACAATTCACCTTCTTGCTGCGCTGATTGACGAATCCGACGGAATCGTAAAACCGGTCTTTGACAAGATCGGTGTGCAGCAGGCCCAACTAAAATCGATGGTCCAGTCGGAAATCGGACGTTTACCGAAAATGTCCGGCGGGGCTGCGCCGAATGTTGGTACTGAACTTTCCAAAGTCCTTCAGGCGGCGGCGACTCGAGCCGGTGAGATGCAGGACGAGTTCATCTCGACAGAACACCTGCTACTCAGCCTTGCCTCAGCCGACTGTACCGCTGCCCGCATTCTGGAGATGAACGGAGTCGCCGAGAAAGACATTCTCGGCGCGCTGGAATCTGTTCGCGGAGCGCATCGGGTCACCGACCAGAACCCGGAAGGCAAACTCCAGGCTCTCGAAAAGTATGGCATCGACCTCGTCGACAAAGCCAGCGCCGGCAAGCTCGATCCAGTCATCGGGCGTGACGGCGAAATTCGTCGCGTGATTCAGGTGCTGTCCCGCCGCACGAAAAACAATCCGGTTTTGATCGGCGAACCTGGCGTGGGCAAAACGGCGATTGCGGAAGGTCTCGCCTTGCGAATTGTCCATGGCGATGTTCCGCAAAGCCTCAAGAACAAACGCGTCATCGCCCTCGACATGGGCGCGCTGATCGCGGGGACGAAGTTTCGCGGCGAGTTTGAAGAGCGGCTAAAAGCTGTTCTTCGCGAAGTCGAATCGCGACAGGGCAACGTAATTCTGTTCATCGACGAACTGCACACCGTCGTCGGTGCCGGAGCCGCGGAAGGCGGGAACGATGCGGCGAACCTGTTGAAACCTGCGCTCGCTCGAGGTGAACTTCGTTGCATTGGCGCCACAACCCTCGACGAGTATCGAAAGCACATTGAGAAAGACGCCGCGTTGGAACGCCGTTTCCAGACGGTTTTCGTTGGCGAGCCATCCATCGACGATACGATCGCGATCCTTCGCGGACTAAAACCTCGCTACGAAGCGCATCACGGTATCAAGATCAAGGACTCCGCGATCGTCGCCGCTACCAAGCTGTCTCAACGCTACATTACCGAACGATTCCTGCCGGACAAAGCCATCGACTTGATGGACGAAGCCGCCAGCCGCCTCGCGATGGAACGCGAAAGCGTGCCAACCGAGATTGATCTCGTCCAGCGCAAGCTGACTCGACTGGAACTCGCCGCCCGACAGCTTGCCGAAGAAAGCGAAGAAGCTTCCAAAGCGGAACTTGCCGCCGTTCAGAGTCAGATGGAACCACTCAAACAGGAGCTTGCGAATCTGCGCGAGCAATGGGAGTCCGAAAAACTCGGCCTCGACGACGTCCAGCAGGTCCGCGAAGAAATCGCACAAGTCGACCGGGAGTTCGGCCAGCTTCAGTCAACAATCAAGGACAAGTACGCGGCGGGGCAAGCCGTCAGTGAAGAGGAATTCCAGCGACTCCATTCTCTCGAAATGCGTCAGAAGGAACTTCAGAAGCGAATCGACGCGGAAGAAACATCGGAATCGGATGGCATCGACGAAACGGAAGATCGAAAGTCCCGGCGACTGTTGGCGGAGCACGTTACCGAGGACGAGATCGCCGAAGTCGTGAGCGCGTGGACGGGCATTCCCGTCACCAAGATGCTCGAAACGGAAAAAGCCAAACTGCTCGTGCTCGAAGATCGCATTGCTCAACGAGTCGTCGGGCAGGAGAAGGCCGTCGCCGCCGTTTCCGACGCGGTTCGTCGCAGCCGCAGTGGTCTTCAGTCGACAGGCCGACCGGTTGGTTCGTTCCTGTTTCTCGGTCCGACGGGTGTCGGCAAAACCGAGTTGTGCAAGGCGCTGGCCGAGGTGTTGTTCGACGATGAGCAGGCAGTTGTGCGAGTCGACATGAGCGAATACATGGAGCGGCATTCGGTCAGTCGGCTGATCGGTGCGCCTCCGGGCTACGTCGGATATGACCAGGGCGGCAAGCTGACAGAATCGATTCGCCGCCGTCCCTACAGCGTCGTTCTGCTTGACGAGATGGAAAAGGCGCACCCGGATGTGTTCAATATCCTGCTTCAGGTTTTGGACGATGGACGACTGACAGACAATCACGGTCGCACCGTCGATTTCTCCAATACGATTGTTGTGATGACGAGCAACGTCGGCAGCCAGGTGATTCAACGCGTGACGGAAGAGGGCGGCGACGAGGAAGAGATTCGATCTTGTTTGCAAGAGTCGCTAAGAGCACGGTTCCTTCCTGAGTTTCTCAACCGTATTGATGACACGATCATTTTCCATCCGCTCGATCGGCAGCAGATTCGCAAGATCGTCAGTTTGCAAGTCGCCGATCTGGCATCGCGACTGGAAGAGCAGGGCCTCAGCCTGCTGGTGGATGAAGCCGTGCTCGATCAAGTCGCCGAGGACGGATACGACCCGGCTTATGGTGCCCGACCTTTGCGGCGCGTGGTTCAGCAGCGCATTGAGAATGAGTTGGCGAAAGAGCTGCTCAAGGGCGAGTACGTCGATGGCGACACGATCCACATTTCGCTTGCGGATGGAGAGTTTGCTTTCGGACGTAAGCAAATGCAATCAGCGTAGCCACGCAAAAAATTGACTTCGACTTGGCATCCAAACGAACACCGGCCATCGGGACTTCGCCCTTCGATGCTTCGGGTCTTACGACATGTTCAGGTTGTGCGGATTGCCCCAACGACAGTCTCGTGAATCGGAAAACGTAGGTGATTGATCCCTGCAATCGGCTGTTTAGTGTCGGAATAGGTACTGCCGCGTTCCTTTGAAACGTGGTGGATTTCGACACCCGGAGTCAGATATGCGGATCAGCCGATACTTCCCTGTTTTTCTCGTATGCGCCTGTGTAATATTCGCCGACGCGGCACTCGTGACGATCAACGAGACGATTGATATTTCCGGGTTCTCAACTACGCCTTCATTCGTGAGCCAGACATTCTCGCTGTCCAGCCCGGTCACGATTGCGAGTGGTGATCAGGTAGACATGACCGTCAACTTTGATCCGATGCAGCGTTTGCGAATCGACGATTCTGGTTTCGCCGACCGCCTGTACGGTTGGCTAAATGGCGCAGCCGCCGCGAATTTTACGATCTCCAATGCGGATATCACGCTCCATGGCTTCAGCGGATCGCCGGGCACGTCAAACACATTCTCGCTCGCCTCACAAAGCGCCGGTACGGCTCACATTGGGCCAAGCTTCACCAATTTTTTGAACAGCGGAGAATACGTCGAATTTTCCGGCTATACGGTGACTTACGATGTTGATTCTATCGCTCCGTCGCCCAAAGAATTCGATTCAATCTGGCTCGTCGGCAATCAGGCGAGCCTCGCGGCCGTTCCCGAACCACATCAATACATGATGTTCGGCTCGTTTTGCCTCCTGGGACTCATCGGGCGTTACGGCCGTCAATTGCCACAGATGATTCGCGCACGTTTGCGACCCGAAAACTAATCAGCCGTTGAACCATCCATCCGGCAGTACGCAATTCTTGACGAGCACAGGGATTCCGTCGCGAATGGCGCAGATGTCTCCAATCTCGCGATCATCGAGCCCCTCTGCGCCGCGAACTTTCACGTTGCGACCGATGCGACAATTCTTGTCGACAATCGCATTTTCAATAATCGTGCCATCGCCAATTCCCAGCGGCGGCAAGTCGCCATTGAGCTGATCGAGGTCGTCCGTCGTTTCATAAAAATCAGCACCCATCACCACGCTATCGCGAATTGTCACATTGTCGCCAATGATGCAACGTAGACCGATCACGCTGTTGACGATTTCGGCGTTCTTGCCTATCCGACAACCGTCCGCAATCAGGCTCTGCTCCAGCTTTCCACCTTCGAACTGGGACGGCGGAAGGAAACGCCCTCGAGAATAGATGGGGGATTCGGGCAACGCGAGATTGAACGGCGGATCGTGCCGAGCCAGCTGCAGGTTGGCTTCGTAGAACGCACGAATCGTCCCGATGTCTTCCCAGTACCCGTCAAACAGATGCACCTGCACATGGCGGCTGCGAATCGCCGCCGGAAAAATCTCCTTGCCGAAATCTTCATAAGTCGTTTTTTGCAAAATGTCGACCAGCATCTTGCGGTTGAACAGGTAGATCCCCATGCTCGCGAGGCAGTCACGCCCGTTGCTGGGAATCCCCTGGGCGTCGATCCACGCAGGATCACTCGCAACGGAATCGATCTCTTCCGCGGTTTGCGGCTTCTCGACAAAACCGATGACTTGGCCGTTTTCATTCAGTCGCATGACGCCGAGGCTCTTTGCATCGTTTCGCGACACAGGCATCGCCGCGATCGTCACGTCGGCTCCCGATTCCTGATGCGTCCGCAGCATCTCGCGAAAATCCATCCGGTACAACTGGTCACCGGAGAGAATCAAAACGTACTCGTTATTCGGCTGGTCGATGTAACGCACGTTTTTGCGAACTGCATCAGCGGTCCCCTGGTACCAGTCGGTTCCGGCGTCCATCGTCTGTTGAGCCGCGAGAATCTCGACAAAGCCACCGCTGAAATTGTCGAAGCGGTACGTTTGTCGTATGTGTCGGTGCAAGCTGACCGACATGAACTGGGTGAGCACGAAAATTCGTCGAAGCCCACTGTTGATACAGTTCGAAAGCGGGATATCAATCAGCCGATATTTTCCCGCCAGCGGAACCGCCGGCTTGGAGCGATACCCTGTGAGCGGCAACAATCGCGTACCTCGTCCGCCCCCCAAAACCAACGTAACGACATTCCGCATAATCAACTCGCTGTATAAAACGTTCTCCAGATAGGCAAACTCTAACGGGACATCGACTCGAAAGATAGAACATTCACGAGTTTGCGAACGTGGCACGGTTCGGTTGATGAAATGAGGTCAAAAATCGTGTAGTTTGACGGTCTCAATCCGTTTCCACATTCAATGTTGCTAACGAGGCCAAAGATGAAATATTCACTTCCGTTGCTCGTGCTGCTCACGACTTTTGCCCCCGCCTTCGCCCAGGAAGACTCTCATTCGCACGCCACGCCTACGGCGGCCGAATGGGCGCAGTTCATGCAAGACGCACCCAGGGCGTTTGATGGCACCACGCTTGATGGCTGGCGAGGTTACAAGCAGGAAGAAGTCAAAGGCTGGACCGCTGTCGACAACACGTTGCACCGCAGCGGAGAAGGCGGCGACATCATGACCACGAAAGTTTACAAGGACTTCGTGATGACGGCGGAATGGAAAGTCGCCGAGGGCGGAAACAGCGGCATCATGTATCGCGTCCGGCAGGGCGACGGGGCTCCATACATGAGCGGAGTCGAGTATCAGGTTCTGGACAACGACAAGCACCAGGATGGACAAAGTGACCTGACATCTGCCGGCGCGATCTACGCGCTCTACCCGACGGACAAAGCCGCATGTAAACCAGCCGGTGAATGGAACAAGGCCATGATTGCGGTTGTCGGAAACCACGTGGAACACTGGCTGAACGGCAAGCTCGTTGGCAAGACGGAGCTCTGGGGTGACGACTGGAACAAGCGATTCAAGGAAAGCAAGTTTGCCAGTTGGACAATGTTCGGTAAGTCGTCGGAAGGACATATTGCATTGCAGGATCATGGCGACGATGTCTGGTACCGTAACATTATGATCAAGCCCGTCACAGAAGAGGACATCAAGGCCTGGCACGAGAGCCACGGAACGGAGCACGCCGAGAAAGAGGAAGCTGCGACCGCCAAGTAGAATCACAAACAGGCGCAACCGAAAGTTCAAGCACAACGCGCGGGCGAGTGGGTTTTCAAATACCGACTCGCTCGCGTTTTTTGATTGCGCCAGCGGCGCGGGAGGGCGAGGCTCCGTCCGAGCCGCAGAAGCGTTTCACGTTTCAAATTCTCTGGCGTTTTAAACCTCTCTGTGTTTCAGATTCTCTTGCGTTTTTAAGTTCCATTACGTTTCAACGACTTATTGATTTAGCCAGCCTTGTTGGCAATTCGCGGCTCGGACGGAGCCTCGCCCTCCCGCGCCGGCGAACGCTAAAGCGCATTGACGCTAGTCGAGCCCACCGTTCAACTGT
>CALHZT010000142.1 GCA_938040995.1 uncultured Pirellulaceae bacterium
CGCCGTTGTTTCCAACAGCTCGTTAACGGAAGGGATATTCTTGAAAACGTTCTTGTCAGACATGGTCGGATTCTTCGTGGTTTCGCGTGAAAGACCTGCATGAAAAACCGGGCTGCTTCAGTATCCAGAGTAACCGCGATGACGATTGATGGGAAGTTATGACAAAATCGCATCACGTTGTGGCCGGGAGGGCGAGGATCCGTCCGAGTCGCCAAGTTACTCACCGCGTTGCCAGATTCAGCGGCTCGGACGGAGCCTCGCCTTCCCGCCTGTTGCGTTTCTCGATCGAGAATCGTCTCGCCACTTGAGCCACGCTTGCCATTTGTCCCACGCTACGCTTACCCGAGGACCCGAACGTCGCCTTTGCGACGTGTGAAGCCGATGCGATCAAGATATTCGGCGATAGGAACCGCGTACTTTCGGGTGGTACCGAGCAGCTCACGAATCTCGCTCAGCGTCATACCATCCGATGCATTGAGCGCATCACGAAGCTTGACCTTCATCTCTTCTACGTTCTGGAAGTGAAGATGAATTTTCTGCCCCACGTGAATAAGCCGCCCTTCCGCGACCGCCAGCTTCAGGAGCCTCGCGACTTCCTTCTCTTCTCCCGGCAACATCTTGTTGCATTCGGCGACCGACGGTGGTTGAAAGCGCGTTAGGCGAAAGCCATCAACAATTTCGTCGAGCACCCGCTGCTGTTTTTTCGAGAGTTTCGGTGCGTGACTGGCAAGTGCGACGCCAAGCTCGGTTTGCCGGACGATCTTCTGCCGATGCATCCACGCGATGACCGCGTCAATCAACTGCTTGTCGTCGAGATACTTGAATCTGGCATGAATGACCGAACGATCTACGTAGATCTTGAGCTTGTCATTCTCGTGTGCACGCTCCAGCACTGATGAGATCTTCTCTACCCATTCATTCAAAGCTCGCCGTTCCAACCGGGCGGTGCGAGTCGGCGAAACTTTAAGCGGTACGATCACCTTCTGCTCGCGCAGCTGTTCAGCCGTCGCGGCCGCATCCGTGACACCAGCGAGCCGAGCCAGGTCGGTATCCTGCCACGAACGCAATCCGTGAAAGTAAAGTGCGGCCGTCGCGCGAACCGTCGGCTGATCCGAAAGCAATTCTTCCAGACAGGAGAGTTCCTGCGAAGTCGCTTTTTTAATCTTGTCGGCAACCGGAACCAGGACATGACCGCCACCAATCGTTTCAACCGGCGACTCGCTCCGCAGCACAAACGGCTGGCGCCACGACGTCGCCACCGGTTCGCGCAGAAACAGTTGCGCAATCGCCGACTCACCCGGCTCGACCTTCGACGCATTCAGGAGAGACACCGTCGCAAGAATCTCTGCCGTTCCGACATGAACCCGAACATGCGCCCGGTTCTTGAGCGGGCGAACCGCGGACTTGAGCAGGTGAATGGACGCCGTAATCAACTGACTTTCGAGCAAATGGCCGACCGCAGTCAGCTCATGACCGCGATGGATCTCCTCATGATGTATTCCCGCCACGTTGATCGCGGCTCGCTGCCCACGACTGACACTTTCAACCGTCTGATCGTGATTTTGAATCCCGCGAATACGAACGGACACATTTCCCGGCTGGATCGTCAACTCGTCACCAACACTTGCACGCCCACTGACCACGCTTCCCGTCACCACCGTTCCGTGGCCAGTCATGGTAAACGTCCGGTCAATCGGCAGTCGAAAGGGCACATCAAGCAGAGCGTTGTTCGCCTGTTCGGCCGCCAGCATTTCGGAAGCATCGTCCGGCTGGTCCAGCGATTCGGTTGTCGATTCACTTGCCGATTCGCGTGCGACCGCACCAATCTTCTGCGCTGCCGCACCGGCGGCTGTTGTAAGAGCGGTCTTTAATTCATCGATGCCCGAACCTGTAATGGCACTCGTACGAATCACGGGGGCATCTGCGAGAAACGAGCCGGCGACCAATTCCCGCACCTCCGACTCGACAAGCTCCGTCCAGTCCTCATCGGCAAGATCACATTTCGTCAGGACGATCACACCAGCCGGAATGTCGAGCATTCGCAGGACTTCGACATGTTCACGAGTCTGCGGCTTCACCGAGTCGTCAGCGGCGACGACGAGCATGGCCAGATCCATCCCGGTTGCCCCGGCCAGCATCTGCCGCACGAATCGCTCGTGACCGGGCACATCGACGATCCCCAACCGGTACTCATCACCGAGCTCGAGGCTGGCAAAACCCAACTCGATCGTGATCCCACGTTTCTTTTCTTCGGGCAGCCTGTCCGTCTCGACACCAGTCAGCGCGCGAACGAGTGCTGTCTTTCCGTGATCAATGTGGCCCGCAGTGCCAAGAATCAAGTCAATTGCCATGGCCTGATTCTATCGGATTGGCATCGGAGAAGAAGCGGCAGTCGAAGACTCACCGCGAGACCAATAACGATTCCACGCATGCTGCCGCAAGAGCAACAGAAATAACTCACTTACACAACAACATGCAGGTTGGATCCTCGAGCGATTCTGCAGAAAAATTAGCGTGAACAATTTCCGCCACGCAACCTCCGGCGATACGTGCCAACTACCACCATGGCAAAGAGCGCCATAGCTGAGGTTGATGCCGGTTCTGGTACGATACGATTAATTGCGAGGGTGTATTCGCCATTCCCCAGTGAACCGCCTACATATCCCAACACATCCGTTGTTGGCGTTTGCAGCAATCCTGAATCATTGCTGATGAATGAAACGTCAGCACTGGTAAATCCGCTGCTGTTATTTGCTCCTACACCAACATAATACGTGCCAGGATCCAGAAACGTGACAATCTCGCTATCGAGACCCGATACGCCTGGAGGCAAGTCTATTCCAGGACTCGCCGTACCCCGACCTATATCATCATTTCCGGCTAGTCCCCTACCCTGCGAATCAAACAAGAGAAGGTTTTCGTCGAAGGGAGAATTCCAAAGCAAAATCTGCACACTTTGACTTGCTCCAATGCTGAACCCCCATAGATCGTGGTCTGCTTCCAAAACACCTTCAATTTGCGTGACTTCGTCGCCCACGACAATTGCGGTCGGGATGGTGTTTCCTGCATCGGAGGTTTCGACCAAAGTTGTCGCCCAGGATGATGCCACAAAAAACGCCGAAAGAAAAACGGCTCCAATTATCTTCATCATTAACCTCTCCTCAAAGTCTTGAAAGTAGTGATACAAAAAAAGCCACAAACCAGGCACTCCTACAACCTGACGGTTGTGGAACACTCTTGATTCATGGCGTTAACAGCGTTGCGTTGGCTTTACCTTGGTCGCGAGATTTCAGCAACCGCCAAGTATAACTGCTTCGAATACATGGTCAAGCATCAGAAAAATAATTCCATATATATGGCTTGGAATCAGCTTAGAGGCTTTTTGCCATGTTCGAGTGTCAGAAACATGCACTCACCGAATCAACAATGGCAAATTTCAACATCGACTCAATTGCAAAAAACAGACCTAATCCCGAATCACATCGAAACCGAAACTACTGCTCTCCGCACTTTACTGCGGTCGAGGCTGCCCTAACCAGTTCTGCAACGTTGGAGGCTGCTGTTGCGTTGCCTGCGTTTGCATCAAACCCGAAAGGAAGCCGCCATTGCTTTGCTGCTGTGCACCACCGAGCTGCGGCAGTTTAAGCTGAGGAAGCGTGAGTTTTTGCTTTGCC
>CALHZT010000143.1 GCA_938040995.1 uncultured Pirellulaceae bacterium
GTAGCGAGCGACCCAAGCTCACGAGCACTTCCGTTTCCGTATAGGTTAGTGACTGAACGAACAAGTCGCCGGTACCAAATTCATCGCCGACGCTGAGTTCAAAAAACGTTCCCTCGAGTCCTTCTGCTGCGGAAATCAACGCGAACTCTCCCGTCGAGTCTCCTACTGCCAGAGAAAAGTCCGCTGCTAGGTCCAGTTGAGCCTGGCCTGAGACTATCCCGCCTGGACTGACGACGTTATAGCCTTGCGATAGAACCGCTTCACCTGAAACGACCAGCGTCTCTGGTTCTTCCAGTCGGAATCGCCCCATCAAAGCGAGGCTACCGTCTATTTGTCCGCCACCTGAAATGGATGCCATGGCGGAATTGGGTGGGCGCTCCGCCGTTGCCGATGAATCGAACACCGAAACATCGCCGGCGTGAACACCGTCAATCGTAAGGGTGCCAGATCGGACGAGCGTCTGAATGGATGTTACTGTTTCATTGTTGTCAATCGTGACGGACCCGGTTCCAAAATCGAGAATAGCGACTTCGCCCGCACTCGGAGCTGAGCCGTTCTGCCAGTTGGCTGAATTCCACGAACCGCTGCCGCCATTCCACGCGTTGATGGCAGCTATGGTGACATTGGCACTGCGGGGACTGACGGTCTGGAACGGAAGGCCATCAAACGATGGTCGGCCTGGCAGTCGAGTCGCGATGACTTCGCCGAAATCAGACGAAGTGAGGCCTGTTGGGTAGCGAGACAACTGGAAGATCCCGGTAGCAGGAAATCCGCGATCCGTGATCTGCTCTGCGCCGGCAAAGAAGGTAGGCTGCCCGGTGATTGTGCCGAAGGAGAGTAGCTGATTAAGCTCGTTGTGTTCCAGAGCCTGAACACCAGGGATCGCCCAGCCATTGAGAACATCTCCGCCCGCATCCAGCCATAAGTTTCCGCTGTTGGGATCGTAAAACACATCGAGCTGCCCGGGGGTTGGTGTTCCGTCCGAGCCGAATCCGTCGACAGTTTGGTAATTCGAGAACAGGTTTGCGTGGGCTACGGCGTTATCGTACGCGTCGACTCGACCGTCCAGGTTCAGGTCGCCCTGGCAAAAATCTCCCGTGTTGGCGTACCTGTTGAGCTGAATGATGTCGGTGTCCGCCGCGTCAACAGATCCGTCAAAATTCATGTCGCCGTAGATATAGGATTCGCCTGGGCCCAGGTTAGCGTCCCCGGCGAGACCAAGCCAATTGGACATGTCCGACTGATTCAATACGCCGTCGCCGTTCAAGTCGAATGTCAGCAATGATCCATTGGACAAGACCGCATTCGATAACTCTTGTGCGTCAGCACAGTTCCATAGTCCGTCGCCGTTGAAATCGCCGGTCTGCGCGTGAATCGCTGTCGACTGAATCGCGAGGGAAATCCAGATCGCCGTGATTGCCAGCGTCGTTGTTTGGGCTGTTTGCGCTATCTGCTTGACGAGTTTGCTCATGATGATGCCTTTCCTTTTCTCTGGAATTGCGATGGAAGAATCGCATCCATGAGGTAAATGAGGCAACCATATTGTAACCAGACACGAAAAACGAGGAACTTGCGAAATAATTTTGCCGTTCGCAGTTGCTGTAGCCCAAAGAAAGAGACACTCGAATGATCAGCAGGTGAATTCTGCCTGTTGCGATTCAAAAACCCCCATTCCTTCACGTTGCCTCTGAATCATCTTGGCCGATATTTTTTGAAACGTCGAGGCGCTGAGGCCGCAGTGAGTCGAAAGCACGCGATTCTTCCTGCCTTCTTTTTTCCTTATTCAAACACGTCACCAAACAGCGCATCACTTAAGCGGCGCGTCACCTATGACTTTCCAAAGTCGAATAGAGACTTCGCGTTGCCTGTGAACGGTCGCTGTTTTTGAATCAACCCTAAGCCCCAAAATACTCTGGCGCGTTGCCTTCTACCCACTTGATGTTGCAGCCGAGGCTGGGCTTTTGATCTTCGGTGACGGGATGGCCAGCAAGAACTGCGTCGATCGCGGCGCGAAGGTCCTCTCCGGTTACAGGGATATCTGATTTGGGGCGGCTGCTATCTAGCTGCCCGCGATAGACGAGCTTCTGGTCCTTGTCGAACAGGAAAAAATCGGGAGTACACGCGGCTTTGTAGGCCTTCGCAATATCCTGCGAGTCATCAAAAAGGTACGGAAACGTGTACCCTCGGTTTTCGGCTTCGTGAACCATCTGCTCGGGTGAGTCCTGTGGGTAATTCGCGACATCGTTTGAACTGATTCCAACGACGGCGACATTCTTTTGTTGGTAGTAGTTCGCGAGCCTTGCCAGTTCATCCGCAACGTGGATCACGTACGGGCAATGGTTGCACATGAAAATGACGAGCAGGGCAGGGGCCGATTCAAAATCTGCCAGCGAGTACGTCTTGCCGTCAACGGATACGAGTGAAAAGTCGGGTGCCTTGGTGCCAAGCGGCAGCATCGTGCTGTTTGTCTTTACCATGTTCAGGTCTTTCTCTATTCGATTCCAAAAAATGATTTTGCGTTGTTCGTTGTCGTCGCCGCAAGGTTTTCCAGGCTGACGCCGCGGGCTTCGGCGAGACATTCTGCCGTGTGTAACATCAATGCCGGCTCGTTCGGTCGTTGGCCTCGCTTCGGATGCGGGGAAAGGTAAGGAGCGTCTGTTTCAATCATCAGGCGACCTGACGGAACAAGTTTGGCGACCTCTCGAAGCGCCGTCGATTTCTTGAACGTGACCATGCCAGCGAAACTGATATGCATCCCGAGGTCCAGGAACTTTTTCGCGTATTCTTCGTCGCCGCTGTAAGAATGCATGACTCCGTGAAGTGGCGCCACATCAGCGGCAGTTTTGAGGACATCGTAAATATGTGCGGAGCAAGCCGTCGGTGATGCGCCATTCGCGATGGCATCCGGTTTCGGATCACGCATGTGAACGATAAATGGCAAACGACTGGTGCGCGAAAGTTCGAGGTGTCGTTCGAAGTATTCTTGTTGGACGTCTACCGGTGCGTAGTCCCAATAATGATCGAGTCCCGTTTCGCCCACGGCGACGACGCGTGGATCCTTCGTGAGTGCAAGGATGGAGTCCCAATCGTCAGGGCCAACGTCGGAAGCGTAATTCGGCTGGATACCAACCGCCGCATAGACGTTTTCGTAGGCGTTCGCGATTTCGACGCACTTGCGACTGGTCGGCGCATTCGTGCCAATGCACACCATTCGGCTAACGCCGGCCTCAATTGCCCGGCGGATCACTTCGTCTCGAATGTTATCAAACTGCTCATCGTCGAGATGAACGTGACTGTCGAAAAGTTCCATGCCTAGATACTAAGCGATAGGGTGCTTAATCCGGTAGCGGCACAGTCGCTATTTTCGTCATGAAGAACCCAAAAAAATCGCAGCGGAACTTTAGTCAAAGTTGCCAACCGAGTTTGCTGAGGAAGATACGATCTTGATCGACTTTGGCGCGGCGAGTCTTTGCCGTCTTGATACGAATTCGCCGTCGTGGCGCGATGGAGAGAGCATTTTTTAAGGGCCCAATTTCTGCTCGTAGCACGACCTCGCAAAATATCGCCCGTAGCCGGACTGGCAACAGTTCGGGCGGAGCAGGGTTGGTGCCAGTGATTCGCAGTACATCACCAGCTTCGCCCGAAGTCTTGCGACATCGGCTACAACCAATTCAATACTTTTCGAGGGTCTCTTTGACAACTCAAGCTCCCCAACAACTGAAGATTTTTGCCCCAGAAACGAGTGTGGCGGAACCCGGCACCGGCACGTCTGATGGTGTTTGGGTTGCAGTCGCCGATCGCTGGGCGATGTTGGGACTCGCTCTGTTCCTCGTTGGCAGTTTTTTCTTCGTACCAGCGGATCCTGATCTGTGGGGACATCTGCAGTTTGGGTTGGCGCACATCGAATCCGGAGAACTGGCGACGGCGGATCCGTATGCGTATACGACCGAAGGGCAATTTTGGACCAACCATGAGTGGATGACGGAGTGGACGTTCGGAAAGTGCTACCTTGCGGCTGGTGCCGCTGGGCTGTTGGCGCTGCGAGCCGCCTTGCTCACGATTACGGTCGTTCTTTTGCTGGGCATCGTTCGAAGACGAAACGTACGCGGCATCTGGTTGCTCGGTACTGGCTTTCTGCTTCTCACCGTGCTTTCCGGGCTGTTTCGAGTTCGCCCGCAAATGTTCTCCTACGCATTCGCCGCATGTCTGATGGCTATTTGCGACGGCTACTACGGTGGCAAGAAGAACTGGCTCTGGCTTATCCCTGTCATGATGGTGGCGTGGACGAATTTTCACGCTGGTTTTGTGGCGGGACTTGGCATCTTTGGATTTTACTGGTTGAGTTTCGTTTGGTCGGCGTGGCGAGATGGTGATCGGCGCGAGTTGATTTCACTGTGTCTGGTGATGACACTCTGCTGCATGGCGACCATCGTGAATCCGTACGGAGTTTATTATTGGAAGTACGTGCTGTTCGCGGTGGCACTCAATCGCCCTAGCATTCCTGAGTGGTGGCCGATCACCCAGCACAATCCGATGGTCATCGGCTACTACCTTTTGATGGCGTTGGTTCCGGCGCTACTCTGGTTCCGCAACGGAATTCGCGAGGGCATAAAAGCAAGGCCAGCCGAAGCTTTCCTGTTCCTGCTGGGTGTTTACATGGCGGCGAAGCATGGCCGTCATCTTGCATTCATGTGCATGTTTTCGATTGTGTTCTTTTCGTCGCAGTTTTCACTGTTTTGTGAAAAGTTTGCGCATCAAACCAAGTCGATTACGGCAAGCCGACTTGCGTTCTCCTTGTTGATGCTCCCGCTGCTGGTTGGCGGTGCATCCAACGTGGCCCGTGCGACATTCAAGAGCGATCAACCGAAACTGTTTGTTTCCACGCAGGCGTATCCGGTTCGAGCCGTCGAGTTTCTCGAATCGAACGGGATCGCCGGCAACCTCGATTGCGGATTCACGTGGGGAGAATATTGCCTGTTCCGTTTGAAAGATCAGTGCAAAGTGTATTGCGATGGTCGCTACGAAACCGTCTATCCGCATCGAGTCTCCGAGTTGGTCCTGAGTCTCAACGATGATCCGAAGGAGTGGGCGGAACGAGTCGGCGATTATCCGACTGAGATCATCATGCTTGCCTCTCACGACAAGTTTGCACCGTGGTTGGACGCCGGAACCGAATTCGTTCGCATCTATGAGGACTGTGGCACAATCGTCTTCGTTCGCGACAACGAGAAATATGCTGTCACGATCGCAAAAGCAAAATCCGGCGACCTCATCATGCCGTCCAAAGGCCCCGGCAAGCACGCCTTCCCCGGGTAGAGTTCGATCAGCGGGTACATTTCGTTTGCCTGCCTGAAACGACAAAAAGCTGCTCTCGCGGTTGGCAGCCAAATGTAGTCATACTTCTTCTGATCTTCCTGCCATTCATTTTTCTGCCTATCCGGAGTTGTCAGAATTCTCACCGCGCGCCACGAAGATTGGTAGGGTAAGGATTTCGGCGTTCCAACCATTCGCAAAGCTTGTTCTTGATGATTTGACCGATCTTTTCGTGAAGAGGAATTGGTGGGTTTAACCTCTTTGCATATTCCAACATCGAAGTGCAACCATGTTGGCGTATTTCGGCGATGACATCTTTTGCCAGTTCAGTGCGTTTGCTTTCAGGGAATTCTGGAGCAAATTCATCAATGCATGCCTCAATTACTGCGACTAATTCGGGTTCGAGTACTTCCTTTTCCATAGCTGAACATTTTGTCCAGTCCACCCACGAATAGAATCGGTGTCGCACCATTGTTTCCAGCATCTTTTGAGATGGGGCATTCATGCGTCTAATCTCTCCAATTGAACTTCGATCAAAGTTCCGTCGTCATGAAGCTACTCTCGGGCATTCGATCCTTAATCCTACGTGACGTGTATGTCATAGGCTGGGCGTGAATCTGCGATTGAGAGTGCTTCGATGTGGCCGAATCGCTACGTTTCGAATTGGGTTTTGACGCTGCTAACAGCTGCGATGAAGGTGCCGGGGGCGTATCGCTGTTCGGTTATGTGCTGCGCCTGATCGACTGACCGGTTTCGACATAACCTTTCCAATAGAGGTGAGCTCAAGATGAACGACTGGCGCTGGAGAATTTCGCTGCTGCTTTTCGCAGCAATTCCGGCTTGCGGAATCTGGCATGCGGTGAAACGCTATCGAGTCATGAATTCGGTAACACCGCTTCAAATTTCTGAAATTCCAAACCGCGTTACAGACGAACCGTTTATGGTAAATGCCGTTGGGCTTTCCGATACGGACCTGGAATTTGTCCAAGCTGGGCGAAGAGAGTATGTCGCCATTCAACAGGATGGCGACAGCAGTCTGGCTGACGGTATCGCTACGATCGTCGTGAGACGGAGGGTTGGAGAAGGTTCATCGCTTGCGGAGCAAGTCGCACGGGGCTCAGTAAAAGGGCTCGTCTCAACGAATCAGATTCTCCTGAAGAAGTACGCTGTAGAGATGGGGTTGGATATTCCTGGCAGTGCAAGTGAGGAATTGCTTGTTATCGATGTCGATAAGGACTACCACCCTCAGATCGCTAACGTGACTTTCGCCTACATGGCCCTCGGATTGGTTGCACTGTTCTACGTTTACAACAAGATCGACGAGTCTCATTTCAAGAAGCAACTGGCAGCCGACAAGACGAAGGTAGGAGTCGCCATGCAATTGGCGATAGCAAGAGATGACAACTACCGAAGGCAGGTGTGGTGAACATTCTCTGATCGGCGAAACGCCTGGCGACCTCGTTATGCGATCCATCCAAAGGCCCGGCAAGCACGCCTTCCCCGGATAGAGTTCGATCAGCGGGTGCATTTCGTTTGCCTGCCTGAAACGAAATGATGTTCTTGTCGTTTCATTTTTTGTCGAATGTCAGCGTTTAGAACCGATGCGGGCCGGGAAATGTCGGGCATCTCTCCCGGTTCTTACCCCGTTGCCTGACAAAAAAATGAAACGACAAAAAGATGCTCTCGCGGTTGGCAGCCAAATGTAGTCATCTTCTTCTGATCTTCCTGCCATTCATTTTTCTGCTTCGTCCGTCCGCGCTACCGTCATGAAACGGTTGATTGTCTCTGCTTCTGAACGTAAGTTGATACCGGCTCGCGGATGCGAGTTTGCTGCAAGGTCTTCTCCAGCCAACAGAAGAGAGTTTTCGATGAAGCGAATCCTGTGTGTTCTCAGTTTCCTCTTTGTTCTGGTTGGCTCCGCCGCTGCCGCAGATCGTCCAAATATCGTTTTCATCTTTTCAGATGACCATGCACCGCACGCGATCGGTGCGTATGACGGCTGGCTCAAATCGGTGAATCCGACGCCGAATATCGACAAACTTGCGGCGGAAGGGATGCTGTTCAAAAACAGTTTCTGTACCAACTCAATCTGTGGCCCCAGTCGCGCCGTCATCATGACGGGCAAACACAGTCACAAGAATGGGTTCATGAATAATGGTAACTCGTTTGACTGGAACCAGCAGACGTTTCCAAAGCTGTTGCAAAAGGCCGGATACACGACCGCGCTCTACGGCAAGTCGCATTTGAAGGGCAAGCCGCAGGGCTTTGATGACTGGAAGGTGCTGCCCGGGCAAGGGCTGTATTACAACCCGGACATGATTACACCCGATGGCAAGAAAAAGATTCAGGGGCATTGCACGGACGTAGTAACCAATCTTGCCGTCGAGTGGTTGAAAAAGGGCCGTGACGCGGACAAGCCATTCATGCTCATGGTGCAACACAAAGCACCGCACCGAAACTGGATGCCGGCACCTCGGCACCTGAACCTCTACGATGATGTTGAGATTCCGGAACCAACGACTTTGTTTGATCGTTGGTGGGACAATGCAAAACCGGCACGATACCAGGAACTGGAAATCGACCGGCACATGCATTTGAGTTTCGATCTATTTGTGGATCTGACGAAAAAATTTGATGGCGACGCTCCGGGCATGAAACTTTATGATCGTTCCGCCTGGCGAAACATGCAGCGGATGACGCCAGAACAACTGGCAAAATGGCGCGCGGCGTACGATCCGAAGGATGCCGAATTCCACAAGCTGAATCCACAATGTGATGACCTCGTTCGCTGGAAGTTCCAGCGCTACGCGAAGAATTACTTGCGTTGTATCAAGGGGGTCGATGAAAGCGTGGGCACCTTGATGAAGACACTCAAGGAAATGGGCGTCGATGACAATACGATTGTTATCTACTCGTCAGACCAGGGATTTTTCGTTGGCGATCACGGCTGGTACGACAAACGGTGGATGTATGAAGAGTCGCTAAAGATGCCGTTGATCGTAAAATGGCCGGGTGTGACAAAGCCAGGATCCAGATCGGAACAAATGGTTCAGAATCTCGACTATGGCGAGACGTTTCTCGATGTCGCTGGAGCTCCAATTCCTGACGATATGCAGGGCAAGTCGCTGGTGCCGTTGCTCAAGGGCGAGAAGCCTGCCGACTGGCGTAAGAGCATTTATTACCATTATTACGAATACCCCAGCGTTCACATGGTGCCGCGGCATTACGGTGTTCGCACCGAAACGCACAAGCTGATGAAGTTCTACCAGTTCGGTGAGGAATGGGAATTTTACGATCTTGAAAAAGACCCTGACGAACTAACGAATCAGTACAACAATCCTGCTTACGCCGGCAAGATCGTCGAAGTGCGTGCTGAGCTGGATCGTCTACGTACGGCCTACGAAGACGACAGCAACGTTGCCGAGATGCCCAAGGCATGGCAAGAAAAGATGCGGACGCCGGCGCTTTAGAAGGCCGCTACCAAGTCTTTTCACCATGCTTTGTTAGGCACTACGCCTTCTCCAGGCTCACAAGGAACTGACTTCCTGCTTTGTCGATGCGGCTCTTCACTGCCAGGCCGGGAGAGAGGCGAGACATTCGATCTATCAGCCACGCGGCGACGGCTTCCGCTTCCGCCGTCGTTGGGCAACGAGCCATTGCTTCGCGTCCACTTTTCTTCCCGAGCCGTTCAAGTCGTTCGGCGGTGGCAATGATCGGTGCCGGATCAACCACAATCAGATGTTCCGGCCAGGCAACAACCGGATCGGTCGCGCCTTTGCCGGTGTTGCATCCCACATGAGCCAGCCGTTCTGGTGGGATCGGAAGTTTGTCTTTCTTGAGCTTTTTGGCTTTCGCCTTTGTGATACGCGAGTCGACACTTGCGCCGCGCGGATCACGCGAGGGCATGTCGCGGTCCACCGGTTCGTCACACAGCCAGCATCGCCAGCCGTCTGCTTCGCCGATTTCTTCAAGGTTTGCCATTCGTATTCCAGGGGATTTCATAGGTGAGACTGGAGATTAGGAAATCCGCAGTCGGACCAGCAAGTCATGCAACTCAGGTTTTGCGGTAGCAACTTCGGGCAGCGTCGAGCGAGCCGATTCTTCCTCGAGCGTTTTGAGCAGGCGGGTATACTCCCGCTCGTGAAAATCGAGGTCGATTGATTTTGCCGGATCTTTTTCGGCGCCGTCAAGCTTCTGCTGAACGAGATCGTCGATGAAAGGCAGCTTGAACGACTCGTTCATACGCAACAGATTGGCTTCGACTTCGCCCGATTTCATCAGGTGGATGCCGGTAAGCAGCACCCGATAGACGTAGAGAAGCGGTTTGATGCGCGGCGCCGCTTCTTTGCGAAACAACTTCCATTGATTCGCGGCAAATCCCAGATAGTGGTGCGAATGGTGCCGCGTCACGCATTTCGGTGTGAGCGATTTGAGTTCGTCGTGTTCCGGCGTCGTCGAGACGATCAACGGTGACATCAGTTGTTCGAGGACATATCCGTTCTTCTTGAGCATTAGCCCAAAGAACTTCTTCACATCATGAGTCACGAAGTCCATTTCGTACTCGACACCTGATACGCTTTCCAGATACGACCGATCAATCGTCTCGTCGCCGATATCCAGACCGACAACTTCCTTGGCGGGAAGAATGTGGGCTCCACGAAGGTCAAAATCGGAATCCGCCGACGGAAATCCGTAGAGATGGGCACCGCTGATGGTTGCGAAGAGGGCAGGGTGCGGATGCCTGTCGACTTGAGTCCGCAATAATTCGTAGTTAATGATCTGTGCATTCATGGCAGTTGATCCAGAGCAGCGAGTCGTCGCGCCTTGATGAGGAAGTCGTTGGCTTTTTCATAGTCGGGTCGCTCGGGCAAGTTTGTGTTGGCAAAGGCGCGGTCGAATTCTTTATGGAGTGCCAGCCGCCATTTTTCGACTTCTTCTATTTCAATTTCGCCTCGCTTGATTGCCAGCAACTGTTCCCGATGCTCGCCGACATCGACGGGTACGAATCCGTTCTTCAGGACTTCGATGCCCGAAAGCAAAAGGCGAATCAGATGCATGACGTGCTTCGGTTTGACTTTACCGCGATTGCGAATTTCGGATTGCATCCGTTTAAACTGCGACATGACGTATCCATTGAACGTCTGATAAACCATGCGGGAAAGGAACGCTTCCCGCATGTCCAGCAATTCTTTGGCCAGCGGAGTCGCAAATTCGACGAGTGGTGTATAGAAGCACTCGAGCACATTGGGGTTCGCCTTGAGTGCCAGAATCAGAAACTTTTGTAGTTCCCAATACGCCTCTTCCGTCTGGTCATTTTCCAGTTGTCCGGGGACGCCGTAGAGCGACCAGTGCAAATCGGCGGGCGGAAGATAGATGCCCCGT
>CALHZT010000144.1 GCA_938040995.1 uncultured Pirellulaceae bacterium
ACGATTGGCTCGCCGACTCCGAAGAACGTCATGAGGAACGCGCCCTTCCTTGTGCAACAGAATTACGCATTCGGCTCGTTCCTGACGGCGGTCATGGTGGCGGCATTTGTGGCTGGAGCTGCGACTCGCGACTTTGCCTACGACACTCATCAACTGCTGTTCACAAAACCACTGAAAAAGTACGGGTACTTGCTCGGGCGATTTTGGGGGGCGGTCGTCGTTGCCTTGATCCCGCTCCTCGGCGTTTCGGTTGGCATGATTCTGGCTCGATACGTCTGGTGGGCAGATGCTGACCGGTTTGGGCCCATTGCATGGGGCGGCCATTTCTGGGGAATCGCTGCATTTGCCATCCCGAATGTGATCATTATGGCCGCGGCGGTATTCGCGATCGCCGTGCTGACAAGAAGTACCATCGCGTCGTTTATCGGAGTCATCGTGCTCCTCGTTGGGTGGGGCGTATCGCAGGCATGGGTTGGTAATCTTGAGAACGAGACGTTGGCGATGATGCTGGATCCGTTTGGCATTCGCTGCTTTAGCTGGGCGACAAAATACTGGACGGTTGCCGATCAAAACACGCAGGCGCTACCACTTGTCGGCGTGCTTCTCTGGAATCGCCTGCTCTGGCTCACCGTTGGAATGCTTGTCCTTGCAGCGTCGTGCTGGCGATTCCAGTTTGCGACTCGAAAAACGCTTGCGTCAAAAATTTCCGAGGCGGTAACGTCATCCGGTCCGACTGCATCAGATATCACTACGACGATACCGACCGTCGACTACCACCGTAGCGGCGGCACAGCGCTGAAGCAGCTCTGGAGCCAGACAAAGATCGACATGTTCGGAACCATGAAGAGCAATGTGTTCCTTGTTGTCATGTTCGCGGCGCTTGCCAACATGATTCCCTCGATGCTGTTCGCGGCGAAAGAGGGTTTTGGCCTGAGTGCGCTGCCAGTGACATACAACATGGTCGATCTGATTCGCGGATCGATGTACCTGTTCCTGCTCGCACTCATGACTTTTTACGTTGGCGTGCTCGTGTGGAAGGAACGGGAATCGCGACTGGACGAAGTCTACGATGCGGCTCCTCACCCGACGTGGATCGCGTACACCGGCAAACTGATCGCCATGATGAGCATCATTGTGATCGTGCAATGTATCGGTATCGTGGCAGCAGTTGCGGCGCAGACGTACCACGGGTATGACCGGTTTCAGCTTGCTCTGTACGCGCAGGAGCTTTTGGTAATTGACCTGATCGGCTTCTTTTGCCTGGTTGTACTGGCGTTCTTTTCCCACATCGTTTCACCAAACAAGTACGTCGGATATTTCCTCTTTATTGGCCTCGTGATTGCCAACTCGTTTGGATGGAACCTCGCGAAAATCGAGACGCGAATGGTGAGTTTCGGTGATATTCCGAGCCACATCTACTCAGACATGTACGGATTCGCACCGTTTGTCAAAGGACTGCGGGCATATTCGGTTTACTGGTTGCTGTTCACGCTTCTTGTGTCAGTTTTCTGCGTTCTGTTCTGGCAGCGCGGCAAAGAGAGAACTTATTCAGGCAGAACATCCATGATGTGGCAGCGGTGGAAGGGGCCGATCATGGCCTTCAGCCTCGTCGCATTTGCCTGCTGGACTGCAAGTGCCGGCTGGGTCTACTACAACACGATCGTGCTGAATGAATGGGACAAGTCCGAAGTGCAGGTAAAGCTTCGCGCCGACTACGAAAAGAAGTTCAAAGAGAAGCACGAAGATATTCCGCAGCCACGCGTCGTCGATATCAAATACAACATCGACCTTTACCCCGCGCAGCAAAAGCTCGTGATGCGCGGCGAGCAAATTCTTGAGAATAAGGACGACAATCCGATTCGTGAAGTTTTCATTTCGACCTCGGGATCTTATGAAACCGAATTGGAGATCGAAAACGCGACTCTCAAGGAGGAGTTCGAAGACTACGATTACGCCATCTATGAATTGAATCCACCGCTACAGCCGGGCAAGCAGGCGAATATGACGTTTACCGTCAGCTACGAACCGAAAGGATTTGAGGATTCCGTTTCCAATACTTCCATCGTGCAGAATGGATCGTTCTTTAACAACCAGATCGCGCCGCAGATCGGCTATCAGTCGGCATACGAGCTGTCGGACAAGGAGGATCGGGAGGATCATGATCTTGGCGAACCGGAACCGATGCCAAAATTTGCTCCGGAAGATCTGGCGGCAAGGCGCAACACTTATATCAGCAGTAGCAGCGACTGGTTAACGGTCGAAACTGTCATCAGCACGTCGAAGGACCAGATCGCGATTGCACCTGGTTCACTTCAGAAAACATGGGAAGAGGACGGACGCCGCTACTTCCACTACAAAGTCGACCATCCGTCGCTCAACTTTTACTCGTTCATTTCGGCGGCATACGAAGTCGAAGTGCGTCAATGGAACGATGTTGATATCGAGGTCTATTTTCATCCGGAGCATCGCTGGAATGTGGACAACATGCTCCGGTCGATTCGCAAGTCGCTGGAGTATTACACCGAGAATTTCGGGCCCTACAAACACAAGCAGGCTCGCATCATCGAGTTCCCGCGTGTCGCCAGTTTCGCGCAGGCATTCCCGGGCACCATGCCCTATTCCGAAGGCATTGGGTTTATCGCGGACATTAGTGAAGAAGACGATATCGACATGGTCTACTACGTCGTGGCGCATGAGATGGCGCATCAGTGGTGGGCACATCAGGTGATCGGAGCCAACATGCAGGGGTCAACGATTCTGTCAGAAACGCTGGCTCAGTATTCGGCGTTGATGGTCATGGAAAAGGAGTACGGTCGTGACATGATGCGGAAGTTCCTGAAATACGAAATGGATAATTACCTGCGATCACGTGGTGGCGAATCACTTGCTGAGCAGCCATTGATGAAAGTCGAGTCTGGTCAGGGCTACGTACATTATCGTAAAGGTAGTGTTGTGATGTACTACCTCAAGGAGATGATTGGTGAGGATAAGATCAACAATGCACTACGCAGCCTCATCGAGAAGTTTGCCTACAAATCGCACCCCTACCCGACTTCGCAGGATCTCATTGACGCGCTGAAAGAACAGACGCCGGAAGAGTATCAGTATCTGTACGCTGATTTGTTCGAAGAGATTACGCTTTTCGCGAATCGCACGGTCGAGGCGACTTATGAGGAGCGGCCGGATGGCAAGTTCGACGTGAAGCTTGTCGTCGAGTGCAAGAAACTCAGGGCGGACGAAGAAGGCAACGAGGAAGAGATCGAGATTGACGACTGGATCGAAATCGGCGCCTTTGCCAAAGCGCCAGACGACGAGCAATTCGGCGCGACACTGCATCGGGAACGAGTCCACATTACAGCGGCGGAAAACGAATTTACATTTACCGTGGATGAGAAACCAGAATCGGTGGGCGTTGATCCATTCAAGCTGCTAATTGACCGCATGCCCAAGGACAATATGAAGAAACCGAAGGAAGCCGAAGCGGAAGACCTGGTGGCGACTCAGGCTTCGTAAGCGTTGAGGAGGTGCCCCAATGCTACAGGCAAAGCAATCGTTCTTCAGTTCATTTGGCTGACAGCAAATACAAAGAAGCAGACAGCGGTCAGGATGATCATCAGGCCAAAGCCCGCAAGAACGATGCCGGCGGTGCGGAGCTTGGGCGCCGTGAACGCGAGGACGAACCCGGTGAGGGTGAAGAGCAACGCCAGCAGGCAGATGCCGATCATGATAAAAGACACGCCCATGATTTTGTCTACTCCGTGGATGTCGTGGCGGGGACGGGTTGTCCAAATTCGATTAACAATTCGACGGGTCGGTGATCACTGGTGGTGTCGTCATCGGGAAAGTCGCCGGGCCTTTCAATCACGCGTGATTGAGCTGCCCACTTTTTCGCCGCGCCGGCAACGAAGGTGAAGTCCAGGCATGATCCCGGGTAGTTATCAACGCCATCGGGTTCCGGATCGTACCAGTTCGTATCAACGAGTTTTTCCGGACGCACCCATTTCCACGTGTCGCCGGCAAGGAATACATCAAAACCCTTGTTGCCCTTCTCCGTTTCGAAAACATAATCGAAATTGAAATCGCCAATTGCGATAACAGGAACTGTCTGGGACGCGGCCCACGTTCGCATCCCTTCGGCTTGCATTTGCCGGATTTTCTCTTTGCCCCTCGCCAGGTGGACAACAACGACGAGGAACTCGGTGCCGGATTGTCTGTGTTGGTACCTGCCAACGAGTGGAGACCGATATCGGAAATCGACGGTGTTCATCCGCTTGCCGTTGTGGGCAACGAGTTCGTAGTTCTCGATCAGCTGAATTTTTGATTCGTCATAGAGAAGCATCAGGCGATCTTTGTTGCCGGTGGAAGAAAGAACGCTTCGATATGTATCGCCCATCGCCTGTTTGTAACGACGCGAGTTGGCGGGATCGACTTCTGTGAGGCCGACGATGTCATAGGGACCAAGTTTGCTCAGTTGGTCGGCGATGACGGAAGGCTTGTTGCCGCCACTCTCGATGTTCCATGTCACCAGTCGCAGGTCTTCAGCGATCGTAGGAACCGCGACAAATAGCAGAAGAAAGTATGGAATGACTGGTTTTACTTCGCGGAAGGTCATTTCTTCGTCCAGTGGCAACGCGTTATCAGAAATTGGATTCGCAAAGCTTAGCAGAGTCGTCGAGCTTGCCTTGTCGACTGGGCCGGTTGGTGCGGGCTTTCGATAATGAAAGCAACTGAAATGGGCCAAGTTGGATTGCAAGGGTTGCAGCAAGCCAGACCCTTTCGCGGGCGCTGCTCGTTTGTCCTTTTGGGGATGTTGCATTTGCTCCCGCTTCGAGAGGGTCAGGCACAAATTTTCGGCGGTGGTTGCGAAATGGAAAGTCAACGTAATGGGCGCCGAAAAATTGAGCCAGACCCTGGGGTGCTGTAATGTTGGGCTTGCAGTGGATTTTGCGTTGCTCCAGAACGGACACGAACCGTTGAAAAAACATCGACGCGTATGGCCGCTCCTCCCCGTCGCTTAGGCTCCGACCCTCCTCACGCGACACGTGGTATGCCCTGCTCATTCTTCGCATGACACCACTGCGTCGGAGGAGGGTTACTTGAGGCGAACTGCCAACGTCAGGCAAACGGCTGCAATAAATCTGGCGCGAGCACAAATGCCACTCAACATGAATTTACAACACCCCAGCCAGACTCTGGGGTGCGAAAGTTGAGCCGGGACCTTTGCGTTTGTTCAAGGGACTGCAATTACTTGCGCGGGGGTGAGTCCTGCGTGTTACGGCTCCTGCTGAGGGTTCGTGGTTGTCGATTCGGGTTGGGATTTTCGTTGTGTCGAGGCGCCGATAGATGGGCGACTTTCATGCGGTCGATCGCCGAAATGCGTTTCCGGTTTCGTTGGCGATCCAGAATGCGTTTCCAGGCTGCACTTGGTTTTGTATTCGACCACTGCGCACGAAGGCTACGCGAGAGAACCGAGACGCCTTCCTCAGGACGACGCAACGCGACAGCTACCGGATACAATAGCGTGCAAAATATTGCCATGAGCGGAGTCACCATACACTGCCGAACGGCAGTTTTTCGCTGCTTTGCGAGTTGGGTTCGGCCCAGCGGAAGAAAGGAAAAACTCGTGATGTTGTCGCAGTGCGCATCGTCAAGGTAAGCATCACTCGTCCGTATCGAGCTTGAACCGTAAACTCCGTCTTGTCCGGCGTTAACTATCTGGAAAGTTGTCGCAGCCATATACCGTACGCGTTCGCGACTGGATTCTGGTGACTGGTAGGGAAAGGCAATATCTTCATTCCCGATCGTGTCTGTCGGCGGATCGGTAAACGAGTCGCTGCGAAAATAGACGAGAGGTCGCGAATTGCTCCATGCCGAATACTCACGATTCCTGTTCAGCTTTCTGGCAACGAAAGGAAACAACGAATTTCGGTACATCTTGAAATCATGCTCAATCATCTGGCTGGCGATCATGATCTCATAGGACCGAAACAACTCCTGATACTCATTTGTTTTCTCCACATTGACACCTTTGTCACGCATTAACTTGATGGAGTCCAACGATTCAATTTCCTCCACCGCTTCCTCGATTGTCATCGGGGGTTTGAGGTGGTTCCTCCCACCGGTGACGGGGAACTGTGGATTTGATGTGCACATGCCTCTCAGCCAGAAATAGAGAGCGTTCGATGGATTGAGGCTGTCCAAATTGCCTGGCAGATCAACCTCGTGATCGCGAAGTGGAAAAGCGTTCGCCAGGTGTTCCCGAATTTCCCGGGCGGGATCGTCTGTGGAAAAGTCCGGAGGGTACTCTCCGTATTTTGCCCGATGGGATTCGAGGGCCGCAACGATCTGTTTCATTTCTTCAGCGTCACGATCGTCGAACGTCGGTGCGCCGGGAAGTAGCATGACACGAAGGCATATGGCAAGGACAATGCACCATGGCACAACGATCAGAAAGAGAGCGGAGATGCTGATCCGCCGAATGAATGAAAGAGGCTCTGACACATTCTGCTCCTGCGATGGAGTAACCAGTGTTTTACGAAACACTAGCCGATATGTTCGCCATTCCCAAATTCGCTGGATGCAGAGTTTTGCCAAACTCTCCAGAGTGCTGCATTTCAACCAGAAGTAGCACCATGCGCCGGGTCGTCGCAACCCCTGAATGGCCTATAGTAAAACCTGTCATAGTTTCAGTTTTTCTGTTGAACGAAGCTTCCTGTCAAAATTCCGTTGGCTTGAACCAGTCGCCATTCGTATGCCATTGAGTACCAGAAAGATCGCTGTCGTCGGTACAGGAATTAGCGGCAATGTTTGCAGCTTCTTTCTTTCGCGGCAGCGCCAAATCGATGTCTACGAAGCCGCCGGTTACATCGGCGGTCACGCGCAGACATCCACGATTCAAGCCTATGGTCGTGAGTTTGATATCGACACCGGATTCATGGTCTTCAACTATCGGACCTACCCGAACTTTGTCCGGTTGCTGAATGCGTTGGGCGTGAAGGACCAGCCGAGTGACATGAGCTTTAGCGTTCGCAGTGAACTTCTGGATCTGGAGTACTGCGGTAGCGACCTGAACACGCTGTTCGCGCAAAGGCGAAACCTCTTCAGCCCCCGATTTCTGAAGATGCTGTTGGACATTTTGCGCTTCAATCGCACGGCTCCCGCCTTGATTGATTCTGACGATGACCAGCTGTCGCTGGGCGAATACTTGCAGAGAGAATCGTTCGGTCGTGAATTCGTAAAGCACTATCTCGTCCCGATGGGAGCCGCCATCTGGTCGGCCCGACCTGACAAGTTCCTCGAATTTCCTGCAAGGTTTCTCGTCGCGTTCCTGCACAATCACGGCTTGCTAAAGATTACGGACCGGCCGCAATGGAAAACGATTGCTGGTCGTTCAAAGACATATGTCGATGCGCTTACTCGTGGTTTCCGTGACCAAATTCGCTTGAACTGTCCGGTGCGAAGAATTGAACGACATGAAGATCATGTGCTTCTTTATGCGGATGATGATTCGCCGCAGATCTACGACGAAGTCGTTCTCGCGACTCACGCCGATCAGGCCCTGGCTATTCTTGCGGACCCGACACCGGAAGAACGCGAGGTCCTTGGTCAGTTCCCTTATCAAACCAACGAAGCCATCGTGCACACGGACCGGCGACTGTTACCGAAACGGAAGCGGGCCTGGGCAAGCTGGAACTATCACATTCCCAAACCAGATGGAGCGGAAGGACTGCCGGTCGCGTTGACTTACGAGCTAAATCGTTTGCAGCGGTTGGAATCGCCTGGACCTGTCTGTGTGACGCTGAACCACAGCGGTGCAATCGACGAACAGCAGATCATCAAGCGGTTTACCTATCAACACCCGGTCTACTCGCCCGGAGCCATCGCGGCTCAGCGCCGCTGGAATGAAATCAGTGGCGTTCGCCGAACGCATTTTTGCGGAGCTTACTGGGGCAACGGTTTTCACGAGGACGGAGTCAACAGCGGGATGGCTGTCGCTCGACAATTTGGAATCGACATCGACGAATGCGTAGCTGCATCTACGAAGGATTTACATCCCATCGCCGGCTGAGGCCGTCGGTGCATGAATTTCGCTATCGAGTCTCGTGGTTGTATCTCAATCTCGACGACTTGCCGGAGTTGCTGCGCAAACTCTGGTGCTTTTCCCGTTCGCGCTGGTCGGTCGCTTCGTTCCAGCTGGATGATCATCTGAATGAAGAGCAGCTGAAAGAGTTCGACAACGATTTGCCCGCCTTCCTCCGCTTCCAGATTCAGTCGGCTGGAGCGACCGTCGGCGATGGGCCGATCTGTGTGTTGACTCCGCTTCGCCACTTCGGTTTCTACTTCAGCCCGTTGAGTCTGTTCTTTTGTTGGGACGAAGCCGAATTGGAAGTGCCGGCCGTCGTCGCCGAAGTCAACAATACGCCGTGGCGGCAAAAACACTGGTACGTCCTGGGTGATCAGAACCTGACGCAGTCACCAAAGCCGCCAGCGCCGCATCAGGCGGCGGCTGTAGCAGGCAGCCGCAACGAAAAATACATACACGAGAAGCAGTTTCACGTCTCGCCGTTCATGGAGATGGAGCAACGATACGAATGGACCGTTTCCAAACCGGACGACAAGTTGAAAATCTCGATCCAGTCGCATGATCAAGCCGGCCAGATTTTCGGTGCGTCACTCAATCTGGATCGCCGGCCACTTACGAACTGGTCATTTTCTCGAATGGTCCTACGCTATCCATTGGCCCCGCTTCAAATTCTTGGCGGTATCTATTTTGAGGCCTTTCGCTTATGGCGAAAAGGTTTGCCTTATCACCCCAATCCGACGACGACCTAGTCATTAGTATTCAGTCAAATCCGCAGTCCGAACGAGATCACGCACAGGCGCCGTTCCGTAATGAGCGCGAGCACGATGCTGCGCTGCAGGTGACGGCTCACCGAGTCGACCAGCCGATGTTTCCGATGACGCGATGGCAAGCAACCTGTCGTCGCGGATTGCTTGCGACTTTGGGCCATCTGTGTCGTGGATCGTTGACGATTGTTGAACAAGTCGACATTGCGAATGGCCAACAAAGCACCCTGACGCTGGGTCAGCCTGACCAACCGGGCGAGATTCACGCTTCGATCGTTGTCTCGACGCCAGCGTTCTTCACCAAAGTCGCCACCGGGGGCAGTCTTGCCGCATCCGAGTCGTTTCTGGCTGGCGAATGGACTTCCCCGGATCCGGTGGCGGTCCTGCGATTGTTGGCCCGAAACCGGGAAGTGCTGCTGAGCGTTGACGATCGAGTCGGTTGGTTGAAGAATCTCGCGGCGAAGGCGGTTCATCGACTGAATCGTAATTCCAAAACCGGCAGCCGCAAAAATATCGCGGCTCACTACGATCTCGGAAACGACTTCTTCGAGCTGTTCCTCGATCCGACGATGACCTATTCAAGTGGAATTTTCGAATCGCCAACATCGACGCTTCAGGAAGCGTCACTTGCGAAGTACGACCGCGTTTGCCGCCAACTAAATCTCAAGCCGACCGATCACGTGGTAGAGATTGGGACCGGCTGGGGCGGGTTTGCTTTGTACGCGGCGGAAAATTATGGATGCCGTATCACGACGACAACGATTTCCACGCGGCAACACGATCTTGCGCGAGAGCGTATCGACGCGTCAACGTACCGCGATCAAATTACGTTGCGGAATGATGACTATCGGGATTTGAATGGTCAGTTCGACAAACTCGTATCCATCGAAATGATCGAAGCCGTCGGGCACGACTATCATGCGACTTACTTTCGCAAGTGTAGCGACCTCTTAAAGTCCGACGGGCAAATGCTGCTGCAAGTCATCACCATCCCCGATCAGCGATACGAGACGTACCGTAAGAGTGTCGACTTCATTCAGAAGTACATCTTCCCGGGCGGCTGCCTACTCTCGGTGGCCAGAGTGTTGAACGTTATTTCCGAAGTAAGCGAATTTGAGATCGGCTCGCTGTTCGAGTTTGGCGAGGACTACGCTCGCACGCTGCGATGTTGGCACGATGCCCTTGTGGAGCATGAGGATGAGATTCGCCAGATGGGAAAAGATGAGCAATTCTTGCGAGCGTGGCACTACTACTTTGCGTATTGCGAAGCCGCATTTCTTGAAAAGCAAATTGGCGTCAGTCAGATCTTGCTGAATATGCCAGATTTTCAGAAGTCCAGTTGAGAGCGTTGTGAAAGTCAAGGAAGTCGTTTGATGAGTGTGATTGCGCTTGCCGAGAAACGCTGGATGCCCGACTGGATGATCCGGATTGGCATTCGCAAAATGCTGGCGGATCGGATTCGCATTGAAGAGGGCAAGGCTGCCGGGCAAAAGGCGCTTGCGAAACGCGATTTCGTTGAAATGCTCAAACAGTCTCCGGTTGCGATCGAAACGCTCGCTGCCAACGAACAGCACTATGAAGTTCCAGGTGAGTTTTTCCGGTTGGTGCTTGGCCCGAATCTCAAGTACAGCTGTGGACTGTGGAACAAAACGCCCGCCAGTAATGCTGACCGTTTGGCGGGGCTTGAGCAGTCCGAGATCGACATGCTCGAACTAACGGCGGAGCGAGCCGACATTCGTGACGGCATGCGGATTCTGGATTTGGGATGCGGGTGGGGTTCTTTCAGTCTGTACGCCGCGAAGAAGTATCCGGGGGCAGCTGTCGTCGGCATCTCCAACTCGAACAGTCAACGCGAATGGATCATGCAGCAGGCCCGCGATCGTGGTTTGAACAATCTCGAGATTCGTACCGCCAATGTCGCAAACTTGCAGCTGGACGAATCATTCGATCGAGTCGTTTCGATCGAGATGTTCGAGCATATGCGGAATTACAAGGAGTTGCTGCGTCGGATTTCCAGTTGGCTGAATCCAGCCGGCAAACTGTTCGTACATGTCTTCTGTCATAAGGAGCTTGCCTACGCTTTCAACGTGGGTGAACCTCGCGACTGGATGGCGCGGCATTTCTTTACGGGCGGCCTGATGCCGTCGGAAGACCTGTTCGAGAACTTTCAGGATGACGTCCACCTGGAATCGACATGGCAAGTCGACGGAACGCACTACGGGTTCACTTGCGAATCGTGGCTGGACAAGATGGACAAGAACATTGACGCCGTCCGCGCCGTCTTCGAAGCGGACCTCGACAAGAAAGCCGCGGCGATTCAAATTCAACGCTGGCGGATGTTCTTTATGGCTTGTGCGGAACTCTTCGCCTTCGACAACGGAAAGCAGTGGTACGTCGCGCATTACCAATTCGCAAAGTAGTGCCGCACTTCGTTAAATGATAACCGTTCACGCGGGCAAGGGTCTGGCTCAATTTTTCGGCGGCAGACTGACTTATTTCGCTAAGCGGACAAACGCCGAAAATTTGTGCCTGTCCCTCTCGAACCCGAGGAAACGTCAATGTCCGTGAACGGTTACTTTAAATGGCTACGGCGACTTGAGTAGATACGGCGCGAAAGATTTAAAATCGCCGAACGTGGATTCGCTCGTCGGGAGCAGGATGTGGTTTGACAGAACGCAGAGCTTGTGAAGGAGCTGTCATCCGCGATGCGAATCCATACGCAGCGAGGTGGCGCCGTTCCGTGGCAGCCACGGGAGCGTCGCGACTTTATCGCGCCCGCACCGTAGCCGGTTGTCGCCAAATGTTATTTCCAAATGTTATTCAAAACGGCTTCGCATGTCGTCGATACCGCCTCCGTTTTCCACATTGGTAAAACCGAGTTCTTCA
>CALHZT010000145.1 GCA_938040995.1 uncultured Pirellulaceae bacterium
AAACGAGTCATCGATATCGGTTGTGGCGACCTGGGATTCACAAAACAGCTTGCCACCAAGGCCGATCACGTCATCGGGATCGATCCCGATCCGGTTCAAGCCGAACTGAACCGTGCCGCAGAAGATGTCGCGAATATAGAATTTATCGAAGCCTCCGGTGAGAAACTCCCCGCGAGCGACAGCGTTTTGGACGGTGCGTTTTTTGTCTACTCCCTACATCACATTCCGGCGAGGCTCTATCAGACAGTTTTCAAGGAAGTCGCTCGGGTACTGAAACCCGACGGATTCCTCTACACGATTGAACCAGTCGACTGCCGGCTCAACAGCGTGATGAAGCTGTTTCACAACGAAGATGCCGAGCGAGCTGCGGCTGATGAGGCGTTGCACAAGATCGCGGCTCCTCTTTTCCGTTCAGTCGAGATAATCGAGTACCACAGCGTGCGAACATTTGGATCTTACGAGGATTTCGCTCAGGTCTTTTCGAGTCGGACTTTCAATCCCGGCTACACCGAGGCCGATGTCCGCCACCCGAAAGTTCGCGAGGCATTTGAACGCGCCGGCAGCCCCGACTACAAATTCGAAGCACCCAAACGCGTGACATTCATGCAAGGCAAGAAGTGAGCTACTCGGAAAGCAACTGGCCATATTTGACTTTGTTGCCATCGGGATCTCTAACGGCAAACTCGCGCATTCCCCACGTCTGATCTGTCAGCTGCATGTAGATGCCGGGGCTTTCATCGTCATCAACGATCGGCAGGCCGCGATCTACCGTCGCCGTGTAAACGTCGTCGACGTTGCCGACTCGAATGTAGACAACGCTTCCGTACACACCGTCACCTGCGTGAGCCGACAGATGCACAATCGACCCATCGCGTACCAATTGGGCGTACTTCGACATGAACGCCGCGGGGTCTGGATCGGGCGGAAGATTTACATCGAAATCGAGCAATTCCGAATAGAACGCAAGTGAGCGAGTCATATCGCTGCACTTAATGAACGGTTCGACTGACATGGCGTTCTCGTGCAAAAATTTGGAAGCTCGCGCAAGTGAGTGGGCATGGAAATTTCGCGAAGCCCACTCGCTTTCGCGCTTTGATATTGCGACTATTTTCAACCACGAAGTGGTGACACATCCCCTGCCGGTGGCCTTGGCCACCGGAATGACTTCGTGAATTACTCAAAGCCCCGAAGGCGGCGACACAGTTGGTAACCTGTTTCGCCGCCTTCGGGGCTCTTCGTCCAAATTTCTAATACCGGTGGCCAAGGCCACCGGCAGGGGTTGTGAAGGCCCTTCGGGCCAAAAAAACGCAGTACCGGAACTTGCACGGCGAGCTTGTATGGGCTTACCGGGCTAATTCGCTTTTCCGACAGCCGTCTTGAGATCGCGAGCTTCTGATTTTAGCGTCTCGAGCTCTTTCTCGACTGCCTTACGCGAAATTCTGGCTCGCTCCTTAATCTTGTCGCCATTGCTGCAGATCGTCTCGGCAAATTTCGTGATCTCGTCGTAAGCCGCCAATCGTTTTTCGATCTCCAATAACGCCCGATCGATAGCTTCGACGTCGACTTCTGCCAGATCTTCCCGGTTCCGCTCAATGCGAACGGAAAGGGCGCGAGCCAGCGTGAGAGCACATTCGAAACGCAAGTCCGAAGCCGGATCTTCTGCATCCCAGACAATCACGATGTCGTCACCGAATCGCTTAAGCGGCTCGATGCCCTCCGGTGCCGTCTTTTTCGAAAAGACAAAGATGCCGATCTGTGCGTCACGGTTCTTGCGGGCGATACCAATCTCGTCGATCGCCTTTTTCATGTTGTAGCTGGCATCTTCTTTAGCTTCGATAACGATCTTCGCGCCCTCGGCAGCTTTGTCAGGCCCCATTTCAAGAACGCAATCGCCGACTTTGCAATTTTTGATACGACCAGTTGTCGCTCCAGTCGACGCGACAATGTCGCCTTGTGATTGACCATCCTCCTGCACGAACAGATTGACAGCTTCTTCAAAGATCTGGCCGTGTCGTGTCGAGCGTTCCGATTCTTCCTTACGCGCCGTCATCGCTTTGAGAGCTCCAGAAACTTCTTCCTGGAATTTCTGGTTCTTCACATCCTGCTTTTCCAAAATGCCAGCCAGTTCACGCTTCAGTCGAGCGAGCGCCGAGTCTTCCTCATCGAGTGAAAATTGGCTAGTGATCGTTCGTTGCGCGCGATCCACGTTGCGAACCAGTCGACTGAGTGCCGAATCTTCTTCATCCAGAGAAAACTCTTTGACGACTTCATCGACTTTGTCACGCAGCTTCTCAGACAGCTGACCATGGTTCGTGGAAAGCTCTTTCACCAGCCGCGACAACGCGCCATTTTCATTGTCGAGCGAGAATTCGCCGAGAACGGTTTTTTGTTGTGCCTGCAATTGCTGCTCGACCGTGCCTCGAATTTTGGCAAGCACACCTTCCGACTGGCCGGGATCCAGCATCCGCATCAGCGGGCTACCGTCACCAACGAAGCTCGACATCGTTTTGCCAAGCTGCGAGTCCGCTCCGAGCGCTTTGCCAAGCAATTGCTCGAGGTCGCCGTCTTTGCGAACCAGCCGTTCGACTCGTTCCTGAAACCTGCCGCTTTCGGGATCGAAATATTCTTTCAACGAGGTTGCCATCGTATCGTTGACTTTGGCCGAGTGGGCTTTGAGCTCGCTTTGCAACTGAGCCATCATTCGGTCGCCTTCGCGTTTGACGGCGTCCGCATCGATTTGGCCGCGAGCCTGACGCAGCGCCAACAAACCGATCTTCAACGCTTGCTCCGCGAGCTCGTCACGATCGGGGCCTTCATCAGCCTGCAAGAGTGCGCTGACGGCGTCAGGGTCCCTGACGAAGAGTTCCAGTCGCAATCCGCGAGGGATTGGAATGACATCGTTTTTGTCGAAGAGTTCTCCGGCAGCGTTCATGTCGGTGCTCATCCTTAAACCTTATTCCTGATATACGGATGGATAGTACAAGCGCACAACGGCGCGGTCAACGCGAGGACGTGTTGGCGTACAGGCATTTCCTAAACATGGGCGCATGGTGTGACACGTCTGGTCAAAGGTTGGGAAAAGTCGGGAGATTGAGGGTATTGACGGTGGTATCGTTGTAAGGCCGCGAGGAAGGCGTTCTTGTGGGAGAGCGGCACGACGGGAGGGCGAGGCTCCGTCCGAGCCGCACTGAGTCGTT
>CALHZT010000146.1 GCA_938040995.1 uncultured Pirellulaceae bacterium
ATCGCGTGGTCCTTCGCATATTGCGTCATCTCCTTCACATTTTCGGCAAGGTCGATGAACGCCTCATTTTCGACTCGAGAACAACTCGGGCACGAGATGATATTCAGGGTATCAAGATTGAACTCGACAACAGAACGCACCCGACCGTTGGCAATGTCCTCAAGAATCTGACGACCGGCTTCGATTTCTTCTGGCTTTCGCGAATTGGGAACGGTTAACGAAACGCGGATCGTATCGCCGATCCCGCGACTGATCAGTTGCTCGAAAGCGATCCGCGTCTTGATGACGCCGTCAGGCGGCAATCCCGCCTCGGTGACTCCCAGATGGAGCGGGACTTCAGGGCGCCGTTCCGCGAATCGGCGATTAATCTCGATGACCTTGGACGGATCAGAATCCTTCAATGACACGCAGTAACGGGTATAGTCGACTGAATCCAGAAGATCGCAATGCTCCCACGCGCTCTCAAGCATGGGCGTAACCGAATCAGAATCATCGTACTTTTCCGACTTGGCCGGATCGACACTTCCACAGTTCACGCCGACTCGCATCGCAACATCGTTATCCTTCGCGACGCCGACCAGGTACTTTACTTTTTCCTGCCACGGTTTTTCACGTTCGTGGTGATAGAGGTGTCCGGGGTTGTAGCGAACTTTGTCGACGTGCGGAGCCACCAACTCAGCCAGCCGATAATTCTCCTGAAGATCAACAGACAGGTTTGCTTTCGTACCTTTGCGAATTTCTGCGAGTGCCGCTGCGTCGGCTTTACTGTCAACCGCGATCCTGACGACGTCGGCTCCCGCAGCATGAAGCGCGTTCACCTGCTCCAGCGTTGCGTCAATGTCTTGCGTATGAGTCGCTGTCATGCTCTGCACAGCGATTGGATTGTTGTCGCCGATCGTCACACTGCCAATCCGCACCGCACGAGTCGCATTCCGCTCAATTTCAACCATTAATTTCTCTGTGTTGGAGTACAGGCTTTCGCCTGCCCTGGAGTACAGGCTCTCGCCTGCCGTCGTCTACAGTATCCGTTTTCGCCCAGCCTTGTCGGCGTAGGACCTCAAGGCCTTATTGTTTCTAACCGCAAGCCAAGTGACAATGTCACGATGGAAAGGGAAAGCGCCTCACCGCGACTGAATATCGTTCTTCATCAACCGGAAATCCCCCACAACACGGGCAATATCGGTCGAACCTGCGTTGCTACCGGAAGTAAGCTCTGGATCGTTCGTCCGTGCGGGTTTCAATTGAATGACCGGCAACTTCGTCGAGCCGGCATGGACTACTGGGACGATCTAGACCTGCAAGTCGTCGATACCTGGGCAGATCTGGTCCAGCAGCTAACCGGTCATTCGTTTTACTATTTTTCCCGTCACGCGACACGGGCACATTGGTCCGCCGAATTTAGGAAGTCCGATGTCCTCGTCTTCGGAAGCGAGTCTCAGGGGCTGCCATCCACAATTATCGATAAGTCGTCAGACGAGTCATTGAAAATCCCAATGGCGAACGATGCGAGAAGCCTCAACTTGAGTAACGCTGTCGCCATCGCGACTTATGAAGCACTACGGCAAATCAACGTGTAAGGTTCGGTGGCCCAAATCGGCACCACCGCAATGATTTTCGTACGAAGCCAAATTCAGCTGCAACACCACAGAAACTACTCCCCAGATTCTGCCGAAGAACCTCTTCATTGGGCGCCCACCATACTCGGGACTCTCCAATCAGAAAAACTCGCGACTTGGCGCCGAGGCGCGAAGCGCGCCGCGGTTACTGGCGATTACGATAGAGCGACGGATCAATCGCCAAGGCCATTTTCGCTGGCGAGGGTAACAACTCGGAACCGAGAAACTCCTGAATCTTCTTCAGCGGTTCTTCGGGCGCGGCCATCAATTGCGGATAGCTGATGGTGATGTGCTGGATATGTTTTTCGTTCTTCAACCACTTGAGAGTCTGATTTCTGTGATCTCTGAGACCCCGCTTTAAATCGACTTCATCCAATTCGGCCCCTTCCGTCTCGAGCCTCGCAATCATCTGCGATTGCGACCTGGCAATTTCGTCAATCGGCCGCAGCATGAAAATGACTTTGTAATCGTGAGTATTTGGCAGCTTTTTGAGCAGCATGGAAATCGTCTTGAGCGCCTTGCCGTCGTAATCGTCGTTGTCGAGTAACTCTGGATGTTCGCCAATCTTTTTGATCGGTTCCCACTCAAAGTACCCGCGTGGGTTGTCCTCATCCGCAGTTCGCTCACCATCCGTAATCGGCTCGATGCCGCCCGCCGCCAGCATCTGCATCATCAACGACGTTCCGGAACGAGGAAGTCCTGAAACAACAACAAACGTCTTGCCGGACTTTTCGATTTTGTCGCCAGGTCGAGGACGTTCTTTGACAAGTCGCTTGATACGATCTGCTTCCGGTTCAAAATCAGGTAGCGGCAAAAGTTCATCTCGCCGTTTGTTGGTTGACCGTTTTTCAACCAGGAGGGTCTTCTCCAGCAATTCCATCTGGGTTCGGTAACGAGTCGCCTGCTGATCATCGCCAAGTTGTCGATGCACAAAACCCAACCAACGGAGGGCTTTCTTCATTTTCGGCGCAAACTTCAGCGCAGTTTGAAACGCCACGATCGCACGGTCATATTCCCGGGAACGTGCCATCGCAATTCCCAAAGTCAAATGAGCCGCCGGTAAGCGATAAATCAAAGCGACTGCATCCAGCGCGGCTTCTGCGGCCAATTGGTTCTGGCCCATCCGAAGATGAGCTGCCGCCAGCCCCTGGTAGGCTCGCGCATGATCGGGATGCAACTCGATCGCACGTTTGTAAGACGCCGCTGCCTGATCCCATTGTCGCTGCCGGGCAAAAGCTCGCCCGATCTTCACGCACAACGACGGCTTGTTCGGAGAACGCCTGGAAGCCAACATCAGGTACTTCATACCTTCTTCCAGTTGCCCCAGATCCAGACAGACTTCGGCGTAGTTTACGATGGCAGTAATCGTTGGCGTTTTTTCCATATTGAACGCCGCACTCAGCGTTTGCCTGGCTTGCTGCAAATAGCCTTGCTGGAAATACGTGTCTGCCAGATGCAGGATGAACCTGTTTTCCCATGGCGATTCATGGGTCAGTTTCTCGAACAGAATTTGAGCCTCATCGTAGCGCCCTTGCCAGGATAAACAGCGAGCCAGGTTGTAGTCATTTTCTATTCGGGCAGATACAGCGTGCTTCTCTTTGTCGTCTCCCTGCTCTTCGATGTAGCCCAGAGCGACAAACTGCTTGACGAGCTCTTCCGAGCTGACACCGCTGGACGCAATGTCTTCTTCCGTCTGCATGCCGTGATCACCAGGAACATCGTCCCAGGAGGGAATCGTCTTCACAGCATCGGGAGACAGTAATGCTTCAAGCAATGGACGGCCATCCATGTCTTCACCGATCGGCAGTCCAAACATATGAAGAATCGTCGGCCCAATGTCGATGAGGCTGGCACCGTAAATCCGCTCGTCTTGCTTAATGCCTTTTCCGCGCATCGCGAGCATGCCGTACTGCCGATGCCACGCAGCTGGTCCGGCGGGTTCGCGGGGCGTCCCAATGGGACGAAACGCACCGGACTGGAAACCGTGATCCGAGCAAATGATGACAGTGGTGTCCTCCCCTGCGAGGTGCAACAACCGCTCGAGCATCATGTCATGAAACCGATAAGCGCCTTTGACCACATCCTTGTACATTTCAAAATCTTCGTCGCTGACATTTTTCATCTTTGGCGGATGGTATTGCATAAAGCCGTGCGAGAAGTGGTCGATGCCGGTGTAGTAGATTGCCATGAATTCCCACGGCTCGTTTTCCATAACAGAGGTGGCGAGCGAATGAGTCGTCATCATCTCGGAAAACGTTCGCGCAAAGCCGGAAAGTCGCGGGTCTTTTTCCTGATCAATTTCGGCGGCGCCCGGGATGAATGGAACGATATGCTCCTCGGACATCTCGTGCGGAAAAAATTTCAACGGAGCGTACTGCTTCGCCTTTTCCGCAGGATGAATGGTTCCTGGCGTGATCACCCAACCTTGATCAGGTAGGATTTTTACGCCATTAAACAAATTGCTCGCTACAAAGCCATTAATCTTCTCGGCAGGGTGGCTGGCCCACCAGTTGATGACGTTCGAGCGAATCCCCTCTTGTGAAAGAACATTCCACAACGCCTTGGTTTTCCGCGACGAACTAAAGAACGGGCGTGAACCACCGTTTTTCGAATCGGGCTCCACAAAACCATGAATCCCGTGTTTGTCAGCAAATTTGGATGTAGCCACGGAATTCCACAGCATCGGCGAAAGGACCGGCTCGAGCGTCGCGAGGTTGCCGATACTGCCTTCGTTGACGAATTGATTTAACGTCGGCATCAGGCCGTCATCGATGAGCGGATTGATATGCTCCCAATCCGCACCGTCCCAACCGATGAGTAACACTTTCCGGTTAGATTGCGTCACAATGTGTTCCTTGCGTTAGGCATTTGCAGACGGGCGTCTTCAGGTTTGGCAATGAACTGGCTGAATGGGGATAGCAACAATGCCACCGTAAAACCAGGCTGGTCCATTCAATCGATTCGGCAAAGTGAATGGCAAAAAATCAAAAAAAGCCACTCAATTTCTTGAGTGGCTTATCGCTTATGAATAAGTGGGCCAAGCCGTATGGCCTGAAAACTCATCGGGCAGTCTCTGAACTCAACTGGCACTCTTTTCTCTTTTTCGACGATTTGCCAGCAGGCCAACCGCTCCAAGCGCCAAAAGTCCCAGAGATGTTGGTTCGGGAACCTGTCCCACCGCGATTTCCTGCCCCGGTGTGGATGTGAAAGCGTATTCTTCCAGGATATAGGTATTCGTAGGTGCGCCAATTACGTTTGTGAAACGCGCCCAACCAAACTGGGTTCCGTTGTTGAATGCAAAGCCAATAAAACCGCCTTTACCGACGAACTGGCTGTTCGGGTATCCAGAGCCGTACCCGAGGAACGCCGCGTAGGCGAAGCTGGATGCCGAATTCACCAAAACGCCTTGATCAAGATTGGATGCGTAGCTGAAGGCAGTGCCATTCTGAGTCGCAGTGAAGCCTACGATGCTCCCGAATGCGGAAGATAAAGAATCGTAAATCGAGGCATACGCAAATGCGTTGTCGCCATTCGCGTAGAAAGTTCGGGCATGCCGAATGGCCAGATCAAACTGTCCGGAGAGATCAAAATATTGGGTTCCCGTATCAAGTCCAATATTTCCATCTGGCAAGCCCACTTCGACGTGTACGATTTCTGCTTCGGCAGTGTTTGCACCAACGGCAGTCGCAACAACTCCAGCTGCTGCATAAGAAGCCCAACGCTTCTTGTTAATACTAATTTTCCTGGCGGATGATTTTGAGTTCATTCCCGGTACCTTAATAAACTGATCAATAGAGCAGCTGCTTGAATATCATTCTTTGTCGCGTGACAGAATTAGAAATGTGATCACGCGTTTTTCACATTCGTCTACGACTCCCACCTTCGGTTTGAAGACGACCTGTGCTCATGATAATCCCAGATGTTTGGAATCTGAACCTGATAAGTCATTTTTGCGTAGAATTTTTCTCAGGTACGGTAGAAAACAGCGCCACTGAACGCTCCTCGCTACGCCCACCAACTATCGCCACGAAACGGCAGAAGCGGATCTAGAGCAAACACGTCGTCCACATCGCGATCACGATCGCCGCGTTCCTTGAGGCTCGAGCCCGACGTAACTAGCTCCGCATATTTGAACCCGCGTCTGGCATTCGCAGGCGATGACAACACAATTTCGCTTGCTTCCAGATTCGCAACCAGACCCAAGGCGTTTCTTTCGGGTACCACCACCCTGGAAGTCACTACTAACGCAGCCGCAGTAAATTTGTTGCTATTCCAAACGCCAAAATCGGAAACGTCGACAACTCCGTCGGCGTTATAGTCGCCACTGCACCACGCCGCGGTCGTCGTGAACTTATTGTTGTTCCAGACACCGAAATCGGAAACG
>CALHZT010000147.1 GCA_938040995.1 uncultured Pirellulaceae bacterium
ACCGGCGACTGCAGCAAGTCCGTCGCGGTGGCACGGCGGTGATCGATTGTCTGCCAGGTCAGATCCATGCCCCAGAGTTTCTCGATATGCCTTGTCAGATTGCCAACGTCCTGCCGATGTCGGTTCCAGTCGTCTTCCGGCAGATGAGCCAACTTGGAGATAACGACTGGACGCCGTCCTTTGGACAGAAATAGCAGTGCGAACGAAGTCGAAACGTGCGGATAACCACGGAGACTTGCGCCTTTCCAGCTTCCATCGAGTTGCTGGCGATTCACGAAGAACTCGGAACCTTCGCGATACCAGTCATGGCTGCCGATGAACCGCTGCCCCGAAAGCCTGCCGACTCGCTCCAGTCCGTAAAGATAGTAAAACAGCCAGCTCTCGCTGTTTTCTCCCGTCGCCGGATTTCGCGAAACCGAGAAATTTCTTGCCAACCAGGCAAGGCCGCGTTCGACAGCATCATCGTCGCCAAATCGACCGCAACATTGAACGCGGGTGCCACGCACCTTGGCATCACCTTCCGTCAAATTTCGTTGCGAGATAATCATTGAGGTGATCCCGGCGCAGGTCATACTCCCACGCTGGTTACCACGCTTGTATCCCCAACCACCGTCCCGCGACTGCCGCTGCGCCCAATAGTCCATCGCCAGCTTCCAGGTTTTCTCTTTCACCGTAATTCCGGCTCGCTGCGCCTCATTCAGTGCAAGAACTGCGAACTGACTATTGGAGTTGTCCGCAGAACCTCCCCGGTGGTCTCCATATCCCCAGCCACCGGCGTAGTCGTTGCCCGTGATCTGTTTTTGCTCCAGCCAGCGAACATTGCGCTGCAGCGCCAAGCGATCTCTCTCCGGCTCGGCGATCGCAAACACCATGGTTTGCAGTGCAACGGGATAGACTTGTTCGGGCTGTCCAATCTCTCGCAAATAGGCGAGTGCTTTTTGGACATGCGGATCTTCAACAGGAACGCCGGAGTTGATCAGCGCCAACGTACACAAAGCCGTCGCACCGCCCTTGTATCGCCCATGCTGCGACCAGTTGCCTTTCTCTTTTTGCCGCTCCTTCAGCCAGATGACGCCCGTGCGGATTGCCTCACGTGCCTGTTCTGCCGTAACCCCTGCCCTTGCGTCAGAAACACCAACCGAGCCGACCAGGACTCCGACAAGCGTGCAAAGCGAGAGAAGACGAACGACGGAATTGTAGCGTTGCAAGGTTCCGGTTCTGCCAGTCATCATGATCACGTGAAATCTCCAGGTATCGGCCCCATTGTGACCAATGACTCACTTTTCACCAAAGAATGACAGCATACACCTGCAGACCTTCGTCGCGTTGCCGCTATTCAACCGCAAAGATAAAATCAGAAATGTGAACTCGCATCGCTAGCCCTGATTCGGCAACAACGTTCGAACAGGCACCGCTTCACGTGCGTAGCTTATTTTGGGAACCATACGTGTCAAAACAAAATCGCAGTCTGGGTGACATCCTTCAAGAGTTTAGGCAACATCGACTGTTAATGCAGCAGGAGTTGCACAAGGTCATTATTGGCCAGCACGAGGTCATCGAACAACTCTTTGCGGCTATCTTCACTGGTGGCCACTGCCTGCTGGAAGGCGTCCCGGGTCTGGCCAAGACGCTGATGGTCAGTTCGCTGGCCAAAATTCTCGACGTCGGTTTCAACCGGGTTCAGTTTACACCTGACTTGATGCCGTCCGATATCACGGGCACCAACGTGCTGGAGGAGGATCAGTCGGGAAGACGCGAGTTCCGCTTCGTCCAGGGCCCCATCTTCACGAACATCCTGCTCGCGGATGAGATCAACCGCACGCCACCGAAGACCCAGGCCGCGCTGCTTCAAGCCATGCAGGAACGCGAGGTCACGATCGGTCGCAAGACTTACGATCTTCCCGAGCCGTTCTTTACAATCGCGACCCAGAACCCGATCGAGCAGGAAGGCACCTATCCGCTACCCGAAGCGCAGCTTGATCGCTTCATGTTCAATATCAAGATCGATTACCCGACGGCTGAGGAAGAAGAAGAGATTCTTTCGGTCACGACTCGCAATGAAAAAGTCGATATCAACAAAGTTCTTTCCGCGCGAGCCATCGTGAACCTGCAAAAACTCGTCAGCAGTGTGGCGGTGAGTGACTATATCGTGAAGTACGTTGCGAACCTGGTTCGAGCCACCCGCCCCAAAGACGACTCGGCCCCCGAATTTGTGCAGAAACTTGTTGATTGGGGTGCAGGCCCGCGAGCCGGGCAGTTTCTGATCAACGGTGGAAAAGCGCTGGCCGCGATGGACGGTGATTTCTCTGTGGGCATTCCGCATATCAGGAAGATCGCTGTGCCAGTCTTGCGACATCGAATCAGTTGCAATTTCCAGGCTCAAGCCGAAGGGCTGACCAACGAAGACATCATTCACCGGTTGCTTGAGCATATCCCGGAACCGAACGTTCCCAAGTTCAAGTAGCGAAACGAACGACCGTACAACGGACGCCAACAACGGGAGGGCGAGGCTCCGT
>CALHZT010000148.1 GCA_938040995.1 uncultured Pirellulaceae bacterium
CCAAGCAACCCTCCTCCGACACAGTGGTGTCATGCGAAGAATGAGCAGGGCATACCACGTGTCGCGTGAGGAGGGTCGGAGCCTAAGCGACGGGGAGGAGCGGCCATACGCGTCGATGTACCAGCAACAGTTCGTGTCTTCTGGAGCAACGTAAAATCCGCTGCGAGGCCAACTAACACACCAGTGCCTGCCCTCGGCGGCTCGCCCCAAGCAACCCTCCTCCGACACGGTGGTGTCATGCGAAGAATGAGCAGGGCATACCACGTGTCGCGCGAGGAGGGTCGGAGCCTAAGCGACGGGGAGGAGCGGCCATACGCGTCGATATACCTGCAACAGTTCGTGTCTTCTGGAGTAACGTAAAATCGACTGCGAGGCCAAATGACACTCCAGTGCCACCCTCCTCGACCTGTGGTCGTGGGCATGCAATCGCGGCCTGCTGTAAATGGGTCCGCAGACGGTCGGGGACGACCGTGCAACTATCGATGCGGCTTGAGCACGACCGCCCGCGTTGTTCAGGGAAGAGCCACCGCTATCCTTTTTCTACCAACTCACGCAATTCACGCTCGTAACCGCCCGATAGAATCGGGAACCGGCACCAGGTCTTGGGATCAAGATTCTCGTCATCCAGATGAAACGATGGTGCGTACCGCTCACGCTTCCACTGATTCCGGCACCACAACCGGAAGAACTTTACCGTCCAGTCGAGTAGCTGCTTCCGATCGTACTGGTCGAACTCCCGTTCAATCACTGCCAGGCAATCTGCCGGCGCGAGCCGATCTCGTATCGCGGCACGCTCAATCGAATCGAGCAAGTCATAAGGCATCAAATCATCCTCATCCGTCTGCTTCGCATCGGGCGGACGCAACTCTGCCGTCGGTTGCTGGGCATTGACCGCAGACAGTGACGGAGCGGGCGAACCACCTGTCGGCCCATCGGACTCCATCCAGCGCAGCCACTGCCGAAGGAAGTTCTTGTCGATACCGGCAATCGGCGAAAGGCCGCCGCACGTATCGCCATCCATCGTCGCGTAACCAACAGCCGCTTCCGAACGATTGCTCGTCGCCAGCAATAGTGCGTTCCTGATGTTGGCAAACATCCACACGCTGGGACCACGTGCCCGCGCCTGAATATTTTGCAGCGTGATATCATCCGACTCCCAGGTCAGTGGACGGCCAATGGCATCACCAACTCGCGAAATGTAGCCCTCTACCAGACCGTCCACATCAATGTGGTAAAAATCGGCATTCAGCCCTTTCGCTACCGACTCGGCAGCATTCAAAGTCACCGGGCCGCTGTTCTTTGTCGACTGGTAAACGCAACTGAGCAGCTGCTTCACAATCGAGTCGACGTCTTTGCAATCCTGAATCGCATCGATGTAGGAAAGCTTCTCCAGAAAGCCGCCGATTCCCAATTCGCCAACACCCAGCTCTACCATCCTGGCGACGAGCGTTGCGACGGCGGATGAATCCGCGCCTCCGCTGAGCGAAACGATGAAACCTCGTGAACGGCTTTTGCGCAGATAGTCGAACAAACCAAGCGCTTCCGCTCGAAGAAACTCCTCTTCTTTCAGCGTATCGCTGGACTCCCAATCCGATGCATTCGTCGGTTCGCAGGGCTCATCCAGCGTCGCCATTTCGAAATCGACTTCGACCGTATTCGAATACGTACTTTCCACGGCGACTGGAAAACTGTTCGAGCGAGCCCGATCCGACCGCGTTGCTTCAAAATCAATGGTCGCTACCGTCAAACTGTGGTCGACAAATGAAAGCCGTGGTCCGCTCGCAAGCAACTCCCCTGCGCTGGCGATCATCGCATCGCCATCGTAGATCGCCCGACCGGCTTCGTTGCCGAGATGATTCGCGTAGATGTAGCTGGCAAAGAACGCCCGCGAACCATCCAGCACAAGCCGCTGCCGAACTTTATGTTTGTCAAAGGCGAAGTGGCTGGCACTCGGATTGAGAATAACGTCGACGCCATGCTGAGCCAGCTCGCCGCCCGGTCGGTCAAGAACCCACGCGTCCTCGCAGATTTCGAATCCGATTTTGATGCCGCCTACATCGAACATCAGATCGCCAATCGGATATTCTTTACCGGCCAACTCAATCTCGCCTGCCGCATTGTTCGGCCATTCCTTGAACCAGCGAGGTTCGTAGTGCAGACCTTCACCCGCCAAATTTTGCTTGCCAACAAAGCCCGCGATTTCGCCATCAACTGCCAGGCAGGCACAATTAAAAAGGCCGCCACGGTAGGGAATGGGCAAACCGAGTGAAACGGCGATCCCCTTGGTATCAGGCAACAGCTCCAAAAGAATGGTTTGGGCCATTTCCCAGACGCCAGCCGCATGAAATGCGTCCTCGCACCCATAGCCCGTAATGCACAGCTCCGGCAGGCACAGCAACTGCACGCCAGCGTCCTTTGCCGACTGGATCGCCGCCCGAATCGACTGCGCATTGCGATCCCATGCCAATGGTGTCTGATTCAGAACGCCTGCCGCAACCTTGAGATATTTCACGTTGAAACTGCCAAATCGGTTCGATAAAAAAATGAGTCAATGGTGAAATGATACGAGTCGCCAGGAAGCCGGTCCATCCGGATCTCGTCGGCTTTCGCAAACCTCCAACGATCATTGGACACTGTTCCAACGCAGTTCTTTTGGGAACACCAATTTGGCGTGAAAGCTCTATCAGGTAGAATATCACCTACACTCATCAAACAGGATTCATTGAGGATAAATATGCGCACCAAGCCTGACACAAAGCCCCAAAATCTCGACGATCGACGCGACTTTCTCAAAAAGACAGGGCTGGCTGCTTCAGCGTTAGCAACGCCCTACTTCATCACCTCGTCGTCAGCCAAAGCACAAGAGCAATCGAAGAACGATCGCATGCCAATCGGGCTCATCGGAGCCGGCGGCATGGGCAAGGGGAACATGGGCGTTGCGACCCGGACTGCCGATCTGGTTGCCATTGCTGACGTTGACTCACGTCATGCTGAAGAGGTCAACCAGAAGTTCAGCAAAGGCAAAGCCGACGTTTACGAAGATTATCGAGCGATTATCGATCGTGACGATATCAAGATACTCCACATTGCGACTCCTGATCACTGGCATACAAAACCATTGATCGAAGCCATGCTTGCCGGTAAGGATGTCTATTGTGAGAAACCGCTCACGTTGACAATCGACGAAGGAAAACTGATTCGGAAAGTACAGAAAGAGACGGGACGCATTGTCCAGGTCGGAACTCAGCAGCGCAGTCAGTTCAGAACGTTTGTGAAGGCACTAGCGATGGTCGCCGAGGGCCGAGTCGGAAAAATAAAACGCGTCCAGGCCGCCATCGGTGGCGCACCCACGTGCGATGCAATCGCCGCCAGCGAACCGCCAAAGTCACTTAACTGGGACCGTTGGCTGGGCCCGGCACCGGTCGCTGAGTATCGAAGTGCACAACAGGGAAAATCACGCGCCACAAACTGCCATCGCCAGTTCCGGTGGTGGTATGAGTATTCTGGCGGCAAACTCACCGACTGGGGAGCTCACCACGTGGACATTTGCGTGATGGCCATTCAGGCTGCCGGGCAAGCCGCGAACCCACTGTCGATCTCCGGCTCGGCCAGCCACCCTGTCGAATTCAATGCGGGAATGCCATCCGAAAAAGATCGTTACAACACGGCGAACGAGTTCAAGTTCACCGTCAAGTTTCCGGAAGATGTTGAAATGGTAATCCGCCACGATACAGACAACGGAATTCTAATCGAAGGAACCGAGGGTCGAATCTTCGTAAATCGCGGGTCACTCAAAGGAAGCCCGGTGGAGGCTCTCACCGAAAACCCATTGCCAGACGGCGCAATCGACCGGGCTTACAAAAACTTGCCACGCAAGGGGCAAGAACGATCCGCGCATTGGTCGAATTTCTTTCACTGTGCTGAAACCCGGAAAGAGCCAATCTCGGATGTCCACAGTCACATGAAGATGCTTAACATCTGCCACCTTGCCGGGATCTGCGGTCGCTTGGGCAGAGAGCTGAAGTGGGACGACGAAAAGGAAGAAATTGTTGGGGACGTCGAAGCCAACAGTTTCCTCAAGCGTCCCTACCGCAAAGGCTATGAGATCGAAATGATGCAGAACGCCTAGCGAGCGTTGTTGTACCGTTGGCTGTGCCGGGTGCCATGCTCCTCGACCTGTGGTCGCGGGCATGCGTTTAAGGACCAACCCGGCTCGGCCATCCGTCAAGCACTTTGGCCTTTTTTCCGTTCCTGAACAGTTTGTCCGTACATCGCGCCGCAGGTAAATTCGCCGAGGTCCAATTCATCTCTGGCAGGCGTCAGCGCACAAAAAAAGCCAGAACGCAGGGACGTTCTGGCTTGCTGTCCTGGAAGTTCGTTAAAGACCAAGATCAATCTGCTGACCGTCTTTGCGGTGAGCCATCGAGTTCCATGTTTCGAGATCAATATCGAAATTGATCGTTTGAACATGGTTGTCAACAAATACTGTATTCATTCCAGACGTGTGGCGTGAACCAGTCATCAATGCGTATGCTGGCCAACCACCAGTTTGATCAGGACCATCCGGGCGAGGCTGGCAAGCCGTCGATCGAAGTGTGTCTACGTCCCAACCATCCGACCAACCCCGATCATCATCACCGTTGCCAGCAGTTTCGCCAAGGCGAAGCCGCTTCTCGGTGATCATCGCTGTCTTGCTCGTACCGTCCTTGATCTTGCCGATCGTGATCAATGAACCGTAGTTGAGTTGTTCAATTTCATCACGACACTCTGTGTCATTCGCTCGCCCCTTGTTGTAATAACTACTTCGCATGAACACGCCATGGTAGCCGACGTAGTTTGCTCCGAGTTGCTGTTTTGACATGGGACGGTGTCCATTCAACTGATCATCGAACCTCGTAATGCCCCAAAATCCGTAACCCGTTGTACAACCGCGAGTCAGGCCATTCCCGGCGACTCGAAGCAGTCCATCAAATTGGGAATCGCTTCCCGTATCCTTGATGAAATCGGCGCGGCTGGGAATTGGCACCAATCCGGTGTAATCCATCAACCACGCTTGATCATCGTCGTTAAACGTCGGTGGTCGCCGTGTCGGGCAAAAGTAGTGATTCACTGGTGAACCAGTGACAGCCGAGGTCGTCCCCAGGTTGAAAATCGCGTCTTCTTCAAAGTACGGAAGAATTTGAAATGCCCAGCTGAGCCCCTGCTTCTTGGGGCCAAATGCCTTTCCGTTGTCCGCGTAGCACGGAACCTTGGGCCACGGATGGATACCGCCAGAAGGCAACGTTCCTGTAGCACTTTCAAGATTCAGGACTGCCAAACCCATTTGGCGAACCTGATTGGTGCATGTGAGTCGGCGCGCTGCTTCTCTCGCCTGTTGCACAGCTGGTAACAGCAACGCAACCAGAATACCAATGATGGCGATCACGACGAGTAGCTCAACGAGTGTGAATGCCAATCGTTTCTTAGCCGGAAATTTAGCCATGGGAAATCTGCCCTCAAGATAGAAAAGTATGAATCAGATCCGCTAAAACAGCTTGTCGAATGCTCTCATTCTAGCAAACCTGCTCTTGCCGACCACAGATGACTTCGTCATTTATCCACAACGATACCTGAAAAAACCGGGGTTTTTCCGCAAGTTCGCTATCAATCCACGCGTAATGACACCAAAACACCACTCGAACGGGGAAATAGACGGAACGACCAGTTGCGTTACTTCTTGAGTTTCTTGAAGTCTTCTTCCGCGATCTGGCGAGTACCTGCGCTAGTCGCAATCCAGATTTTTCCATCCGTCGCAGTCGGCTCGTGCGCGAACACTTTTGAGCCCTCGTACTTCAACTGATCTTTACCAAACAATGTGACAAACTCCTGTCCATCGGAGCTCGTGACGAAAAGGTCGGCAATACCGTCGAGGTCATCGGGAACAATTGACTTGGCACGCTCGTTCGCGAATGCCTTGAACGCTTCGAGATTTTCGGGAACCTCTCCAGAATTTACCGCCTGATGTTTTGACCAAACTTGAACCAGTGCGTTCAGCCGAACTTCATTCGTCGATTCGATCGTAGATTTATTCCCCCCACATCCAGCCACAAGCGACAAGAAAAGGGCAATACCTGACAACAACTTCATAAAACTACCCCGGTTAGATTAGGCTTAAAGACTGGGCTTGAGAACGCTTTCATGATAATCATCGACCAGCCGATACGGAAGCACCCCGGTCGACTACTTTGGCTGCAATCTTGGTAGCCCGCATTGTTGCCGTTGTCGATTAAACTCGGCTAACGCATCGGGCTCCATGGAGATCAGCTTGAGCAGCTGGGAGCGAGTGATTTCCAGGGCGTCTGCTGCGGCAACATCGTTCCACCCAAAAAATGCCACGCAGTCGAGAGCTTCAGCCAGGACCGCGGCGTACTGTTCATGATTGCGACTGATCGTCACACGCTTTCCGCGACTGCGATTCCTCCACAACTCACTCGTTTGGAATTTTTTTTCATCGTCATTGCTCGACGGGTCCGACGACCGGGCGGCCGCTGAGCGATGTTCAATCGCAACTTTGACTCGCAAGCGATCAATTGCAATGGAACGATTCTTTCCCTGGCTACGCTCTTTGGTGCTATGGGCGACAATTCCAGTCGGCATATGAGTCGCGAAGACTGCCGTTTCGACTTTGTTGCGATGCTGACCGCCAGGACCGCTGCGGCGCTGCGTGCGAAATTCACACTTTGTGAGAAACTCGTCGACAGGGAGTTGAGCCGGGTGCATTGTCTTCGCCAATCATTTTTGAGTGGTCAAGTATCATTCCTGACCGCATTCATGCCGCGTCAAAAATAGCCGCAGCCACTACAATGTAGACTATCGACTTTTACGGGAATATTTCTGGACTCGCCGAATGAAAAAGATGCGAATATTGCTGCTAATGCCGCTACTGTTCTGGATTGGAATTCAAATCCTGAATTATGTCGCCAAACCGACCACTGCGCTCGGGGTGGTAGAAGGCAAACTGGCAAAATGTGCAGACAAACCGAATTCCGTTTGCTCTCAGGCTGTCACTGGGCAGCATAAGATCGAGCCGCTTGCCTATGCAACATCGCCGGACGCGGCGTGGGACGCCTTACGCGCGGTCGTTAATCAAATTCCGGGAGCCACCGTAATCGAATCGACCGACGACTATTTGCGATTCGAGTTTCGTACGATGTTGATGCGGTATGTGGATGACGTCGAGTTCCTGAACTCGCCCGCTGACAGTCTGATTCATGTAAGATCAGCCTCACGAATTGGACATTCGGATCTCGGAGCCAACAGAAAACGCGTTGAGCGTGTTCGTTCGGCGCTGTCCCGGCAACTGGAGTCCGGAGGAAACTGATGACGCCGACTGTTTTCTTTACGTGCGGCGTCGCCGTGTTCCTGCTGTTGTTCGTGCTGTGGATTGTGAGCGTGAAAATCCGTGACGCGAGTATTATCGATCCGTTTTGGGGCTTTGGATTTGTCGTCGTTGCATGGATCTCGTACTTTCGTTTTGGTGGAGCAAATTTTGGATCTGGACTAGTGACTCTTCTGGTTACGATTTGGGGATTGCGGCTGAGCGGATACCTGTTGTGGCGCAACCTCGGTCATGAAGAGGACCGAAGGTATGCGGCGATGCGGGAGAAACGCGGTAACAGTTTCTGGTGGAAGAGTCTCTTCATTGTGTTCCTGCTGCAGGCTCTACTTCTTGTAGTGATTTCCGTACCAATCCAGGTCGCAGCGACTTCTACAAAAACCGGCATTGGTTGGCTGGGTATCGTTGGCTGCGTCGTCTTTGCCGTCGGACTTTTCTTCGAAACGGTCGGTGATTGGCAATTGGCCCGGTTCAAATCCGAGCCCGCGAATAGTGGCAAGATTCTGGACACGGGTTTATGGGGGCTTACGAGGCACCCGAATTACTTCGGTGATTTTTGTGTTTGGTGGGGACTGTATCTGATTGCTGCTGCCGCCGGTGGCTGGTGGACCATTTTCAGCCCGCTTCTCATGAGCTTCTTGTTGATGCGAGTTTCCGGTGTCAAACTTTTGGAAAGCGATATCGCCGAACGAAGGCCAGAGTACCGCGAGTACATTCGATCAACGAATGCGTTCTTTCCAGGCTGGAAACGAACGGCGGCGGATAGAAGCACACCGCAAGAATGGTAACCGTTCACGCTTACTAACGTTTCATCAGGTTCGAGAGGCTCAGGCACAAATTTTCGGAGTTTGTTCGCAAAGCGAAATAAGTCAGTCTGCCGCCGAAAAAATTGAGCCAGACCTTGGGGTGTTGTAAAGTTGGCCTTGCCAATAGTTTTGAGTTTTTCCAGAACGGTGCAAACTGTTGCAGGTACTTCGACGCGTATGGCCGCTCCTCCCCGTCGCTAAGGCTCCGACTCTCCTCTCGCGACACGTGGTATGCCCTGCTCATTCTTCGCATGCCACCACTGTGTCGGAGGAGGGTTGCCTGGGGCGAGCGGCCGAGGTCTGGCAAGCGGCTGCAATAAATCTGTCGTGAGCACAAAGACCACGCAACATTGAATTTACAACATCCCAGCCAGACCCTTGCCCGCATTAACGGTTACCAAGAATGAATCACTTCGAAGTCATCGTCGTTGGAGCCGGAGCCGCGGGGTTGATGGCAGCCACGGTCGCCGCTGAACGCGGCAAGCAGGTCCTGCTGCTCGAAAAAAATCGACGAGCCGGCACGAAAATTCTGATGTCCGGTGGGACGCGGTGCAACATCACGCATGCAACGGATCGCAAAGGCATCATTGCGGCGTATCGAATGCAGGAACGCAAGCAAGGCGACTTTCTGCATTCGGCTCTTGCCGCGCTTTCTCCAGATGACTTGCTGGCGTTCTTTCACGCCGAAGGTGTCGCGACGAAGACTGAGCCCGGGGGCAAGGTTTTTCCCGTCAGCAATCAGGCATCGGATGTTTTGGAAGCATTATTGGAGAGACTGTATCGCAGCGGAGCCAAACTTGCGTTGGGCGAGGCGCTTTCTGATTTGCGGGTGGCGGACACAGGTGGATTTGAACTGGGCACCGCCTCTCGCACCCTTTGCTGTGACAAGCTTGTATTGACGACTGGCGGTAAGTCGTACCCGGGTAGCGGCACGACCGGCGACGGCTATGCCTGGCTGAAGAAGCTCGGGCACAAAATTGTTCCGCCTCGCCCCGCATTGACTCCGGTTACGACCAATCTTGAATGGGTGCGCGAGCTAAAAGGAATCACAATTCCGGACGTTTCACTCACTTTGGCTGATTCGCCCGTTCGTGCGGCCAACCCCAACTCTGGCGGCGGATCGAAGAACCTCCCCGTTCGAAAATCGGATCGAGTCGATGAGCGACGCGGCTCTTTTCTCTTCACGCATTTTGGCCTGTCCGGTCCGGCGCCGCTTGATATCAGCCGGTCAATCTCCGGGCATGCAAAACCGGCGGCTCTTTCGCTCTCCTGCGACTTCCTGCCGAACCAGAGCACCGACGAATTTCAGAAGCAGTGCCGTACCGCGCTTTCTTCCAACGGCAAGAAATCCATCATGGCTTCAATGCAAAACATGTTGCCTCAGTTTCCCAAGCGTCTTTTGGAGTCGCTACTTGCTGCCAGCGATGTGGCCGGCGACTTGCGATCTGCCGAAGTGTCCAAGTCACAGCTTCAGGCGATTTCGGTTGCATTCAAGTCGAACGCGATTCCGGTGAGCGGCACTCGCGGGTTTAAAAAGGCCGAAGTTACGGCTGGCGGCCTTTCGCTCGTCGAAGTCGACTCAAGCACCATGCAAAGTCGGATGGTGCCCAACCTGTTCATCGCAGGTGAATTGTTGGACCTCGACGGGCCGATCGGCGGATACAATTTCCAGGCCGCATTTAGCACAGCGTGGCTGGCCGGGATGAGTGTTTAGTCGCACATCGGGCCATCCACGGCAAAAATCAGGGTCCACGCTGGACGGCGAAACGCCTACAATGGAGACCAAAGAATGCCCTCTTCTCCTGCTACGATTCAAGGCACACTGATGAAGAAAACTCTCCGCGGCTTCACCCTTGTTGAACTTCTTGTGGTCATTGCAATTATCGGAATTCTGGTCGCCCTGTTGCTACCTGCCGTGCAAACCGCGCGAGAAGCGGCTCGTCGCATTCAGTGCACGAATAATCTGAAGCAGATCGGTCTTGGTGTCACGCTTCACCATGACGCGAAGAAGATTTTTCCAACTGGTCGAAACACAACGAATCAGATGGGAGTTTCGTGGGCTTTTCGTTTACTGCCATTCATGGAAGAACAACCGGTCCATGACGCCTATCGCGAAGATTTTCGAGTCGACGCGGACGAAAACTCGCTCGCGATGCGAAGTCCGGTGTCCAGTTACTTTTGTCCCAGTCGAAGAGCCCCGGCGGCTGACCGGAATTTCGACAACAACAACCGCGCTCCACTGGTTCAGATGGCTGCCGCTGGTGGCGATTACGCCGCGAACGCGGGTACCTACTACAACTATCGACCAGACGACGGATCGGTCGATCGACGTCGCGCCGGTCCGATCTTCACGTACTCCGAAATCAAGGCCCGGCAGGTTGATGACGGACTTTCCAAGACGTTTGCAGTCGGTGAACGGCACATTCCACCGGTCGACGCGACGGCACCGGCAGAACTCGCCCATTTGTTTCAGGGCGATTGCGCGTTCATGGCAGCCGATACACCATGGGGACTTTTCGCGGACCCACGCCGCGGACTTGCTGACAGCCGAAATGATCGAAGTCGTTCAAAGTTCGGCGGCGAGCATGCATCCATCACGATGTTTGTCTTTCTGGACGGACATGTGTCTCCGATTTCCAACGATACGGATCTGGATGCCTTGCGATATTACTGCGCTATCGGAGATGGTAATGATCCCGAAACCATCAACAACGATGACGGTGGCGCCGACACTTAATCGCGTGGTTGCCTGCGAGAGCTCCGAGCCCTTATCGTCTATCGTCCCGCCAGCAACTGCCGCTGACCTCGAATCAGCGAATCTGCGAGTAGCTGGTGGCCGTCAGCATGTGTTTCGTGATCGTCAGCTTGATCACCTTGTACTGCTCTTCGCTCTTTAGCGACTTCCACTCCGGATGGTCGATAAACGTCTTCCACGTTTTCTTCTGTGATTCTTCGTCGTCGTGAACAAGCATGTACGTAAGCTGTGGCAAATCGCTTGCAGCAACAGCTTCGCCATAGAATACGGCTCGCAACCCGACCTTCTCAAACAGGTCCATTTCGCCTTCGTTAAACATCTGGACTTTGAGCAGTCCCTGAATTTCGTTTTCTGATTTATAGGTGCGAAGCTCGAAACGGCGCGGCGCTTCACCCGACTCACCGGGAACTTTCAGTTTTGGCATCCCCTCAAACGACTGGAAAAGCATTCTCTCAATTCGTTCTGTGGCCGGGTTTCCTGATTCCTGCATCAGGTAATCCTTGGCGTTGTCCCAAAAACCTGTCGCAGCGACAAACGCGTCGCGAAGCTTCAGCTTTTGCTCCATTGTACTGAACGGCGTAATCGTCACACGGTCGTTCTCGTCAAGCTGTTCGGAGTCCGTCACTTTGAAGACACCAACGGGGCCAATGCCCTCGTCTTTCATGACTGGCAGAATTGCGTCCTTCATCATGATGTCAAATCGCTTTGCACTCTCCGTGTTGCGGAAGTGGTGAATCGTAATTTCAATCAGATCCCGTTCCTCGGCGCACGCGTGCCCTGCGAAGAAACAGCCGACGATCAGTAAGAGAAGACTATTCGTTGCTTTCGATCGGATCATGACAAGTCCGTAGAGAAGATTGCTGATTTTTGACAATACGGCAGTCTAAGGCGTGCTCGGTGGTTGTGAATAGCCGATTGGCTGATTTCAACTGAGATTCGCAATTCTTCCCGGCCGCAAGATTCGCCGAGTCGATAGCGCTAGTCATATTGGTTACGATGTTTCGCAAGTTTGAATATCGGCGAGACGAAATTGTAACCGTTCACGGATATTGACGTTTCCTCAGGTTCGAGAGGGTCAGGCACAAATTTTCGGCGTTTGTCCGCAAAGCGGAATAAGTCAGTGTGCCGCCGAAAAATTGAGCCAGACCCTTACCCCTGTGAACGGTTACACGAAATCTTCTTCCGAAGGTGTTTTGAAATTGGCGGTCGACGGGAGGGCGAGGCTCCGTCCGAGCCGCCAACGATAGAAAGGTGCGTTCACGTCTTTCCGCCAAACGCCGAAAGTAGCACGTCTTCCCCTCAAAATCGAAAAAGCGAACTGTGCTCGGACGGACTCGCCCGCCTCGCCTTGGGTTGTTGTAAAGTTGGCCTCGCAGCGGATTTTACGTTGCCCAGAACGGCCCCGAACTGTTGAAGATACGTCGACGCGTATGGCCGCTCCTCCCCGTCGCTTATGCTCCGGCCCTCCTCACGCGACGCGTGGTATGCCCTGCTCATTCTTCGCATGCCACCACTGCGTCGGAGGAGGGTTGCTTGGGGCGAGCGGCTGCAATAAATCTGGCGTGAGCACAAATGCCACGCAATATCGAATTTCCAACACCCCAGCCTCGCCCACCCTGAGACAGTTGTTCGGCACTACGCATTGCAGGTGAATCAGGCGACAAACCATGCATCGCTGCCCACGACATACCCCTGTTTTTTCAACTGCGGACGGATCACTTCGCGCGCGTTTGCGGCTCCAACAGCGATGAGAATCATTGTCCCATCTGCTGCTGCCAGCTCCAGGGGATGCCGCACCAACGAACCATGGATCAATTCGCCGACTCGACGTTCTGAGATGTCGTAGGCATTTCGTATTTCTATGCCCTGCTCTAGCAGCCACTGAATCCACGGTTTGCCCGTCTTGCCGACGCCCCACACGTCTATCTTTTTGATTCCGTTCAACGGCCCGGCGAGCAAATGTTCGCGGCGACAACGCATGAAGGCATCCGGTGTAAAGCTGCTATGAGTGCGAGTCAGTCGTCGGGAATGATCTGTCCATTCGAACAAAACTCTGGAGACTTTACCAAATCGCATTCCCTTTGCCGCCGCACGCAGCATTAGGTCATAGTCTTCGGGAATATCGCCACAGCGAAAATCGAGCTCGAAGTACTCGCGACGTGCAAGAATCGTCGGATTGACAATAGGCAGTTCGACGAACCGAAACGCAAGTATGTCTTGTTCCAGGAGCGTTTCTTCATTGATCCAACGCTGATATCTGGCGAGTGATTCCAGCGCATCACCGTTTTCATCAACAATGCTGACTTGAGAACCAACGACATCCAGCTTTCCGGAGTCCAGAAGTTCGAACTGAAGTTGCAACCGATCTGGATGCGACCAGTCATCAGCATCCATACGGGCAACAAACGGCGCGGTTGTTAATCGCGTCGCCAGGTTTGCCGCCTCGGCGACTCCCACGTGATCCGTATGAATGATCTTCAGGCGGGAATCATCAATCGAAGAAAGAACCTCAGCGGTTCCATCCATCGAACCATCGTTGACAACGACGAGTTCCAGATCTCTCCACGTTTGCGACAGGATAGAATTGACAGCACGCAGAATGGTAGATTCGGCGTTGAACACAGGTAAGACGACACCGATCGTTGCCATGTTGTACCTGTGTCGTCAACGTCATCGGGACGATCCATTCGTCGTCTATCTTGCCGGCCGGGCTGGCCGGCCAGAAAGGCAACAATCCTCGGGGCAAACATCATGGCTGGGCCCCATGTCGCCAAGCGCAAGTCGATCCGGATTTTCAACGCAGCGTTCTTCGATCATCAGCCGTAAAGCTTCGACAAAATCAGGATGGGTTCCCACCGTCGCGGCTCGAGTCATCTCGATCCCCAATTCGTCGCAAAGCTCCTTTGCCTCGGTGTCCAGATCGAACATGACTTCCATGTGATCGGAGATAAATCCGATTGGAATCACGACAACATGTTTTGCGACTTTCGTTTGCTGGCTGTTTTCCTCTGTCGGCTCGGAGCCGGATAGCGACTGGATATAGTCGCAAACATCGGGCTCCAGCCACGGATGATGCGGCGCACCACTGCGACTTTGATAAACCAGCGTCCAGTTCTCACTGCCAAGCGCTTCGGCAACCAGTCGCGACGACTCTTTCAGCTGAACTTCGTAACGGCTGTTATCAGCCATACCCTGCGGAATACTATGCGCCGTAAAAATCAGGTGTGGATCGGCCTGGCCGTCCGCAGAAAGCCGACCGATGGCTTCACGAACCCTCACCGCCATCGTTTCAACAAAACCCGGATGGTTGTACCAGACGCGCATCTTGTCGACGACCGGCGCGTTTTCGCCGACGATATCCTGCGCGGCGTAGATGTTTTCGCGATACTGCCGGCATCCGCTGTAACAACTAAAACCCGATGTCACGACAGCGAGGGCACGCTTGATCCCGTCGTCCGCCATCTTTTGCATCGTATCGGCCATCATCGGATGCCAATTGCGATTCCCAAAATAGATTGGCAGGTTCGGGCCACGTTCTGCGAGCGCCTTTTCAAGTTCTGCGATCAATTCACGGTTTTGAGCATTGATCGGGCTGACACCATCGAAGTGCTGGTAATGCTCGGATACCTCAAGCATTCGCTCGCGTGGGACGTTTCGGCCACGCAGCACGTTCTCAAGAAACGGCATGACATCATCCGGACCTTCTGGACCACCGAATGAAACGAACAGGATTGCATCGTAGGTATTCGCCATCTCTATGCACCGCCTCCAACACTCACGCCATCAAGTATTTTCAGAATGTGATCGGGGATAGGGATGGGAAACGGAAAAGAGCCATCAGCGGGAAAGCGGCAACAGGCGACTTTGATGGTGCCTTTCGCAATCAATTCGCCTTCGCAATGAAACTCGCACGCGTAGTCGATTGTCTTTTGATCGCTTGTTGAGATTGCAAGTTCCACATCCAGCCACTTTTCGTGTTTGACCGGACGATGGTAGCTGCAATTCACAGCCATTTTGGGAAAGCCGTAAGAACCCCGGTCGTCATACATCACGACGCTAAGGCCATTCGCCCGAAGAAACTCATGCTCGGCTTCTTCCATGTAGCGGAGATAGTTGGTGAAGTGGGCGATTCCCGCCATGTCGGTATCGGCAAACTGGACCAGTCGCCGAGTCGTAAATTTCGTAGCCAACGCGTGTTTCCTGTCGCAAGATCTGATACTGCCGTTCGGTCCCTCATTCTAGGTCGACACGCAGACATGGGTAGAGCCCCCAAATGTCGAACTGACATGGTCGACCTGCCATGAATGACTCTGCGGTATTCCTGCCGAATGCGCAGCTGGATTGGCAAAAAATCAGAAAGCGAACGCACCCGCCTGAACTCCTGGAATCAGCTGCGACGAATGCGGCTCGTCACCGATCAGGTCTAAGCAAGTTCCAGCTCATGCCCAAAGTGGTTCACGGCTTCGACTGGCCCCAGGTTAAAGATGACACGTCCATCAGTCGTCCACGTCCCGTCGACATAGTGGAAAACCGCAGTTGCAGATCGTAGGTTGCCGACGGCTTCGACATGTTCCATGCCTCCGCCTTCGATTGCTTCAAAGCTGATGGTGACTCCGACGAACGCGCGAAGCTGGTGATTCACACGATCGCGAGCGAAAGTAACGCCGTCTTCGAATTCACAATTGACCCAGGAAAGGCCTCGCGGCTTACCGCTGGTTGACGCTGTGCTTTGGAAGTCGGCTTCGAGCCATTCTCTTCGCAACTGAAACGTTTCACGAGCCTTGGAGAGACTTTGCTTTCGACTGTAAATTCTGGATGCAAAGGTGGCGCATCCGACGATGAGTAGCAAAGCTGCCAAACCCAAAAGAACGTACGTAGCAATCATTCCTTCACCCCAGAAAAGTCGCATTCGGCATCCCGAATAATGCCAATATGTCTGATTGACAATCGAATAGCTAACACTTCACATTACTTTAGTATTGGCGAATTTCTGCCGAGGGCAAGTCGGCGAGCATTTCGGCGACTTACCGATAAGAAAAGACGGCGATTGAAGCGTGTGCCAGTCGGCAAATTCGATGAGATTTGGGAAGAATCATGACGCACGGAGAAGTCGTTTGTCCACGCTGCAATAACCGCCTCAAGGTGCCGGCGAGCTCGGGGGGCAAGCAAGCTGTTTGCGCAGTCTGCCAAACCGTGTTTGGAATCAGCCAGTTGCAGCCGCACGCCGACAATGCACATGATCAAGCGAGCCGGACAAACCCTTTTTCCGCGCCGCAGATCCAGGCGACTACCATGTCACACGTTGCGTCGCATCGCGCGGGTTTCGTCCTGGCATTTTCGCTTCTCGGTTGGTTCTTCTGCCCCGTTTTCTCGATTGCCGCATGGCTGATGGGGCGTGGCGACTTGCGTCAAATGGATCGAGGCGTGATGGACGAAAGCGGCCGGACGGTGACTCAAGTGGGAACCATCGTTGCGATTGTCCATTGCGTCGTTACGGCGCTGGGTCTGGCTGCGATGCTGCTATTCCTCATCTTCGGAGCAGTCGCTTCCGTTTCCATGTAGTACGACGTGTAAATTTCTCTCCGCACGCGATCCCGCCAAGCACGAAGACGATCGCTAGTGCGGAGGGACATTTAAAAGTCGATTTAGCTGAGTGGGCGAGGCCACGAGTCCCGTGGGATATACGCAAAACGGACTCGTTGCCTCGTCCACTACCCTGAAATTAAGGTGTCACAATGCACTAGTACTAGTCGAGTTTCACAACGATTGAATCTGCTGCGCTATGATCCAGTTCGACCCAGCGTCCATCGGCCAGTCGCAATGTCCAGACTTCGCCGTTTTCTTTGCGCGGGCCGACTTTGATATGCCCGCCCACAGTGAGTGATGGCCCCGTCAATTTCCCTTCCAACGACTCGATCGTACCTTCATGCCCTTCTCGCAGGTTCGCAATCTTGACCTTCGATCCGCTGGTAAGTTTGACTTCGTCGATCGGAATGTCTGCGCCATGCGGATCCTGCAGTGGGTGGCCAAGCTTGTCATCGAGATAGTCAACGGTTTCTTCGTCGTGCATATGCTCCAGCACATGAGCTCTGTCATGCAATTCGGTTTCTGGCATCCCCAAATGTTGTAAATAGGTTTCCCACAGCCGATGGGCCCGCAACAATCGAACCGCCTCCTGGCGTCCCGTATCCGTAAGCTGCAACTGATCGCCGTCGACGTCCAGCCAGTCGCGGCTATCCAGCCAGCGAATCGCGCGGCGGATCTCTTCCGGCTTGGCCGATACGTACTTGTTGACGACGCTTTTCGACAAAGCCGCCTTGGGATCTTTGCGAAAGCAGCCGAGCACATCCTCAACGAGTTGCTGCGGCACCATGGAACGACGGCGTAACCAGTCGGCAAGAATTCCATAGCGCGGGGCGACCAGCAGCACGAAGAGAAATTGCAACGTCGCGAACAGGACGATCATTGGCCCGGTTGAAATTTTTCCAACCCAAGTCGAAATGTACATACCACCGAACACACTGGTGATGCCGAAAATTGCAGCGAGCACCTGCATTCGCCCCAGTCGGTCACTGATCAGGTAAGCCGTTGCGGCAGGAGTCACCAACATACCGACGACTAGGATCACTCCGACCAGCGGCACAGCGCTCACGACGACCAGTGAGGTGCAAGCCGTCAACAAATAGTCAAAGGCTATGACCGAGATGCCGAGCGAACTCGCCATTACGGGATCGAATGATGTGATCTGAAACTGGCGGAAGAAGATAATCACAATCGCGAGCAAGATGGCGGCGACAATCGCCATCATCCAGAGTTCGGAATCGTCAATGACAAGCACGGACGAGCCCATCACGAAATGATAAATGTCGACGTGAATCCGTTCGCTAAAGTAGCTCGCGAGAAGGCCTCCAGCAGCGAAAACGCCGGTGTACATGATACCGATCGCCGCATCTTCCTTGATTCGCGATATCTTCGAAACAAAACTGATCGCCGTTACCGTAAAGAGACCTGCCAGCAACGAACCGACCAACATCGCTCCGGCATGCGTCTCACGATTGAAGAAAGCCTGCATGAACAGGTATCCGGCGGTCACGCCAGCCAGCATTGCGTGGGAAAGCGCGTCACCGAGAAATGCCATCCTGCGAAGAATGACATAGCACCCGATGACTCCGCATACGATCGCCACGAGCGAACCGCCCAGCAGCGCACGCTGAGTCGCGGATTCGGTTAGCGGGGCGATAATCAAGTCGTAGAACATGTTTTGACTTTTGTTGCGGGAGAAACAGTTACGATTCCGTCGGATCTTTGGACTCTTTGACTTGCCCCACGACTTCGGCTGGAGCATCGCCATGGCTGAGGCTGGAAAAGACTTTCAACCTCCCCTCGTAAACGCCACTCAATAATTCCGGATGCAAGACTTGCTTGGGCGTCCCGTACGCATACAACCGCTGTTTCACAAGCACCAACCGGTCAAAGTACTCCGCCGCGGTTGCAAGGTCATGATGCACGACCATCAACGTTCGCCCCGACTCTTTGGTCCGTTGCAGTACATCAAGGATTGCCCGTTCGGTAGCCGCGTCGACGCCCGAAAACGGTTCGTCGAGCAAAAGAATGTCGGCTCCCTGCGCCATCGCCCGAGCCATAAAGACTCGCTGCTTCTGCCCGCCCGAAAGCTGACCGATTTGGCGATTCTCAAACTCCTCCATCCGCACCATTTCCAGCGCCTCACGGGCGACGCGTTTGTCTTCTGCAGACGCGTCGCGCCACCAGGGAATTTTCCCGTATCGCCCCATGAGCGCGACATCGCGGACCGTGATCGGGAACTCCCAATCAACGGAACCATGCTGCGGAACATAGGCAACGCGGCCGCGCACCTGATCCGCCGGCTCCCCAAACAGTTCTACCGATCCCACGTCCGGTTTTTTGAATCCGAGAATCGTCTTAATCAAAGTCGATTTTCCCGAACCATTCGGGCCGATGATTCCAACAAGCTGACCAGAAGGCACCTCGAACGAAACGTCAAGCAACGCCGGAGTCGGACCGTAACTCACGGTCACGTTCTGAACTTTGATGGCTGGCGTCGACATATATCTACTCGCAGTTTACTCTGTGTTATTCGCTCATATCGCTACTGGGATCACCGTTCTCGCGCTCATTCCCGTCGTCAATCTTGCCCGGAACGTCGATCCTGACGACTCCTTCAATCCGCTCACCTGGTTCCGCGTCGATCCACGACTTGGCGATCGGCACGCCGTCTCGAATCACACGAACGCGAACGGCTCCCGGCACAAGCGATCCAGTATCCTGCGGAGTCGCGGCAATGTAGAACTCGTTGACTCCCGCGACGATTCCAGACACCTTGGGCCGCAGCACTTCTCCAGCGGACACTGTGCCTGTTTTTTGAAGCACCGTCTTGCCTTGATGCTCAACGATCAAGGAAGGCGACTCTTTGTCATCGCTGGATGTTACTGAAAAAGGATCGGGCCCGGCATTGAACGTAAGCTGGATGTCCAGCTCAAAATCGCCCATCGCTGCGACAACGACCGGCTGGCTACTTTGAACCTTGTTCTCCTCGGTCGCGGCGAGGAATAACTTCATTCCGCCGATGATCGCTACAGCCAACAAGAGTGCCAGAATGGGTCGCATGATTCATCGCCGGCTTGAGTTGAGATTGAAAGACCGAAATATTGCGACGGCGTTCTGCCGTTCTGATGTTTGGCCGTTGTGATGTTATCCGTGATGCTGAACGCGCCGGCAGCTGGAAGTCACCGACACCTAGTTGCAAGGTGCGTTAGTTAGTGGCCGCTGCGGCTTCACTCTTCTTTGCTTTCGAAAGTGCGTTGGTGATGCTAATGGTATTTTCACGCATCATTCCGACATACGTCTCACCGGCCGACCCGGGGACGCCCATCGAATCACTATAAAGTTCACCGCCAACCTCTACGCCGGCTTCCTTGGCAATGCCCTGGATCATTTCGGGATTGACGCTGGTTTCGACGAAAATCGCGCCAACGCCAGAATCGCGAATCGAATCAACAACGGCTTTGCGACTGTCCGGAGTCATCCCGGCCCCGATTTCTTTGGTTGACCATCCCACCGGCGCACTCGACTTGAATCCATACGCGTCACAGAAGTAGTTAAACGCATCGTGACTGGTTACAAGCACGCGCTGAGCCGGCGGGATCTTGTTGAACTCGCGTTGCGACCATGCATGAAGCGAACGCAGCTGACCAGAATAGAAGCTCGCGCGAGCTTCGAACTCCGCTTCGAATTCCGGGAGGATACTAACCAAACCGCGTTTGACATTCGCCACGTAGATCGCAGCGTTCATGGGCGAAAACCACGCGTGCGGATCCGGAACCATCTTCTCTTTGCCACCCTCTTCAATCATCAGCGGCTTGATTCCTTCGGTGCAGGATTGAATCGGCTTACCTTCCTGCTTGGCGAGCGTCCGCATCCAGTCGCCGCCTTCGAGATGCAGGCCATTGTCCAGACAAAGCGAGGCCTTCTTCACAAGCGAAACGCAATTCGGCGTAATCTCAAAAGTGTGTGGATCCTGTCCAGACGCGAGTACGCAAACGACTTCGCAACGGTCACCAGCCACCTGTTTCGCGAAGTCGGCGATCTGTGTCGTCGAACAGGTAACGAC
>CALHZT010000149.1 GCA_938040995.1 uncultured Pirellulaceae bacterium
TGGAAAAGGAATTCACATATGTCGCTTTCAATGACTGAATCATTGCAACCTCTTCGCCCGCAAATGCGAGCCGCGATTTACGCTTTCGTATTCGGATGTTTCTTTTCCGTCGGTTCGCCCAGCCTGAACGCCCAACAGGCGCCACCACGAGAGGCTGCTCCCAAGGCATTCACACCACAGCCACAGAATCAGGCTCGGCCACAGAACGGCGCAATGGCTCCACAGACGCCGGCACCGGTCAAAGCACAAACACCGAAAACTCCGCGGGCAACTGCCGCAACTCAGATGCTGCCCGATCCCTACAATTTGAAACCGACCGAGAAGCAGCGACTGGATCAGGTCCTTGGGTTCTGGCAGGGCAGAAGTGGCAAAGTCAAAACGTACGAGTGCAACTTTACCCGCTGGGAGTACGATTCCGTATTCGGTCCAGCGGACCCGCGCATGGCGAAAACCAAATCCGTAGGCCGGATCCGCTACGCGTCTCCCGACAAGGGTGAATTCAAAGTCGACAAGATCGGCCAATTCAATCCGGCTCAGTTGAATGCGCCGCAGAAGTTCGCGATGAAAGATTCGGATCACGATGAACACTGGATCTGTAACGGACATAGCGTTTTCGAATTGAACGGAAAAACCAAAACGCTTCGCGAAGAACGATTGCCGCCCGAGATGCAGGGCCAGAGCATTACGGCAGGGCCTTTGCCGTTCATGTTCGGCGCCAAGAAGGACGAGTTGCTGGGACGATACTGGATGAAGGAAATCATTCCGCCAAAGAACCGTAAAGGTGAGTACTGGATCGAGGCCCGTCCTAAGTTTCGTGATGACGCAGCCAACTTTCAGAAGATCCTTGTGATCCTTGACGAGACAAATTTCCTTCCAGTTGCGATGCAGGTCTTTCCACCGACGTGGGATGGGAAGAAGAACTGGTCACGAAGTGTCTACGCGTTCAACAAGCGCAAGTTCAACGATCCGCTTCAGCGCGGGCAGCAGTTTCTCGGACGGTTCATTTCGCCCAAGGTGCCAAGAGGGTGGAAGAGAGTCGTGAATAACGTTGGCCAGCCGCCAATGAATGCGACCAAGCCGAATGGCGCCCAGTCGCGATAACGAGCTTGATGCCTTCGTAGCCGATGTCGCAAGACTTCGGGTGTCGCTGGTGACGCCTTGTTTCTCCAGATTCGCCCGAGCTGTTGCCAGTCCGGCTACGGAAGCAGTTAGGCGGCTGTTCAACCATCATTGCCCTGGCCAGTGGCGAATCTATAATTACGGCAACTGGCAGGTGTAACCAATGCTTTGCTTCCGACCGTCTTGTCGTTTTTCGCAAATCCTTCTCTCCTGCGCAACGCTTGCGCTTATGGCTGGAGAATCGAAGGCCCAACAGGCCGCCAAAACAGCCGAAACGTCAACGAAAGAATCTGGCAAGGCTGAAAATGCCGGATCGTTTCTCGTCCGCGTTCCCATCCCGATCACGGGCAGCGTCGACGAGCAGGTCCGCCGGCAGATCCGACATGTGACTTCGGCACCGCGTGGTGTACTCGGCAACCGGCCGACCATCGTGCTCGAATTCTGGCCCGGCGACGACGCCGGGCAAGGCGTCGGTAGCGAATTCGAACGCTCACTCGCCCTGGCAAGATTCCTGACGGGTAAGGAACTTGGTAAATACCGCACGATGGCTTACCTGCCTCGCTCTGTGTTTGGCCACGCGGTGCTTCCGGTGTTGGCGTGTGAAGAGATCGTCATGGCACCGACGGCTGAGCTGGGAAATGCTGGCGAAGGCGAAGGGGCAATGTCGCCCATGATCAAAGGTTTTTATAAAGACGTGGCGGAGCGAAGGCGAACGCTTCCGGTTGCTGTGGCGCTGGGCATGCTCGACAAGAGCATCACGGTTCAGGAAGTCAAAACGGCCGACGGGACAAAATATCTGACTGGCGAAGAGTACGAAGAAGTTCGTGAGGAAGAGAACATCCTGGCCGTCGAAGAACTGGCTGGCCCCGGCGACTTTGTAAAGCTGAATGGCGACACGTTGCGGCGCGAACTGGGATTCGTAAGTCACCTCGTCAATGACCGCCGAGACCTGGCAGCCGTGCTTGGCATCGCGACCGACGACTTGGCGCCGAATCCGTCCATCGGCGGCGAGTGGCATGCTGTTCGAGTCGACTTGATCGGCCCCGTTACGAAAACGTCGGCTCGGCGGATCAAGCGGACGATCGAGGAGCAGCTGCAAGGTGATACGAATCTGATTTGCGTCTGGATCGACAGCCCCGGTGGCTCGCCCGAGCTCAGCCTGGATCTCGCGAACTATATTGCCTCGCTCGACGCGACGAGGGTGCGAACGATTGCATACGTTGCGAACAAGGCGCTGGGCGACGCGTCGATTGTGGCCATGGGCTGCGACCATGTTGTCATGAAGTCGGATGCGAAATTGGGCGGCGACGGAACGTTCCAGCCGAACAAGGACCAGATCGAAGGCATTCGCGTCTCGCTCAAGCATGTTTGTGATACCAAGTCGAAGAACTGGTCGTTGCCGGCCGCCCTGATCGATCCGTCGCTCGAAGTTTTTCGATGCAACCTTCGCGGCACGGACGTTTCCGGTTACTTCAGCGATGAAGAGCTGGATTCGCAAAAACTTGAGGGACGACCGGACCGTTGGGAGAAGGGCGAAGCAGTCGTCGGGGGCGAAGCGACGTTGCAGGCGGATGGCGTGCAAGCCGAAGAGCTTGGCTTGGCGAGGTTTGCGGTTCGCGATTACGACGAGTTCAAACAGCTTTACGATTTGCAGAACGATCCGGACCTGGTCCAACCATCATGGGCCGACGATTTTATTGAGTTTCTGGCTCAGCCGCATGTGGCGGCGACGCTACTCTTTTTCGGCGGCTTTGCCCTGATGGCGGAACTGTCATCGCCAGGTATGGGGCTGGGAGCTTTTATTGCTTCTGTCTGTTTTGTGATCTTCTTCTGGGCTCAATTTTTGCACGGCACCGCCGACTGGCTGGAGGTCCTGTTATTTGTGCTGGGACTGGCGTTCATCGCGCTGGAAATATTTGTCGTGCCCGGGTTCGGTGTCTGCGGTATCGGCGGCGCCGCGCTGGTGTTGGCTTCGTTGATTCTCGCCAGTCAGACTTTTATCATTCCGCGCAATGATTATCAGATGGAGCAGTTTCCCCGCTCGTTGATGACTGTCATCGGTGCTGGCGGCGGAATTATGGTCGGCCTGTTTACGCTGCGAAAGTATTTGCACAAGGCCCCGCTGTTCAATCGAGTCATGCTCCAACCGCCAGAGGGCGATGACCTTTCCGAACTGGAACGTCGCGAGTCGCTGGTAAACTATGATGACTATCTTGGGCACGTCGGCACCACGACGACTTCGCTGGTACCTTCGGGCAAGGCGATGTTTGGCGACCGGTTGCTGAACGTGATTAGTAACGGCGAGATGATCGATAAAGGTTCGCGAGTCAAGGTGCACGCGGTGCACGGAAATCGCATTCTGGTATCCCTTGCGAAGTAGATTAGATAGTGGCTCGGCTGTCCCGTCCTTTGAAGGCACGGCACCGGGTTGAAAAACCGTTCTACTTTGGTGACGAATCAAACGACGGAATTATGACTCCATTACTTTGGGCATTGCTACTACTCATTGCGACGCTGGGGATCATCTTCCTGGAGATGTTCCTGCCATCGGGCGGCATCCTCGCATCCCTCGCAGGCATCTGTGCCGTGGCGGCGGTCGGTATCGTTTTTTACTACGAAGGAGTCGGCAAAGGACTGCTGTTTCTCGCCATGTCCATCGTCGTGTTGCCGCTCGCGATCGCGGGCGCGCTCAAGTACTGGCCGTACACGCCGATCGGTCGCCGGATCATGAACATTCGCCCCGGCGAAAACCCCGATGTCGGATCGCCCGACTACAACCACCTTCAGGACCTGATCGGCCAAACCGGACTGGCCGTTAGCAAGATGGTTCCGAGCGGAACGATTTCTCTAGCAGGCGAAAACTACGACGCGGTCAGCCAGGCGGGCGTGATTGACGAGGGACAGCCGGTTCGTGTTGTCACAGTCGACGGAACCCGGATCATGGTGCGAAAGATCGATGGCGACTTGAAAGAACCAGAATCCTCCAACGAAGATCCCGGCAACAAGATTGTGGAAGACCCATTCAGTGAGCCACTAATCTGACGCGCGGAGCTTCCAGGTTGCGACTTCATCGCACCTTTCCCGTTCTCCTATGCTTGACACCTTGTCGCACGTGGGATACCAAACACGGGCTCGGAAACCCATTTATAGAAGGATCGGACATGTCAGCTCTTCCCGGCATCCTGCTCGCTCAGGAAAACAACATGCGGATGGTGGTGATCGTCGTCTCGATTGCGATCATCATCGGCGGCTTGATCATGTTCGCGATCATCGCCCGCTACTTCCGCTTGTGGATTCAGTCCGTCACCACCGGCGCCGGCATATCCATCTGGGACTTGCTGGGAATGACCTTCCGCAAAGTCAATCCGGCCGTCATCACGCGCTCGAAGATCATGGCTGTTCAGGCCGGCCTCACCGAGGCGGAAACGGGCATCACCAGTAAGGTCCTTGAAGCTCACTACCTTGCCCGAGGAAATGTGCCTCTGGTCATTCGAGCCATGATTGCCGCCGCCAAAGCCAAAACAATGAATCTGACATTTGAGCAGGCTCGTGCGATCGACCTCGCTGGCCGTAACGTGCTCGAAGCCGTCCAGACCAGCGTCTATCCGAAAGTCATCGACTGTCCGCCACGTGATTCGAATCGGCCCAACCTCGACGCCGTTGCCAAGGACGGAATTCAGTTGAAGGTCAAAGCGAGGGTCACGGTTCGAGCCAACATTGACCGGCTGATCGGTGGTGCTGGTGAGGAAACGATTATTGCCCGAGTCGGTGAAGGGATCGTCAGCGCGATTGGTTCTGCCGCATCTCACAAGACCGTTCTCGAGAATCCCGATGTGATCTCCAAAGCGGTTTTGAAACGACGACTGGATTCGCAGACTGCATTTGAGATCGTTTCGATTGACATCGCGGATATCGACGTCGGCGATAATATTGGTGCACGACTTCAAGCCGATCAGGCCGAAGCCGACACCCGCGTCGCTCGCGCCCAGGCGGAAGGTCGACGTGCCATGGAAGCCGCTCGCGAACAGGAAATGACCGCGTCGATTGAAGAGAGTCGCGCGAAACTTGTCGAAGCCGAAGCCCAGGTGCCGCAGGCGGTCGCGGATGCGTTCAACAGCGGAAATCTTGGACTGATGGACTACTACAAGCTTCGCAATGTCCAGTCGGATACGGAAATGCGAAATGCCATCGCCGGAACCGGCGCCGGCGGAAAGAAGAATACGTAGAGAACATCGGGAACAGTTTTTCGAACGCTTGGCGCATCTCGCTCCCTGCGGCAGACGATCGCGGACACGCCTGGAACCTATCATGCTTTTTGCCGCCGGCGAAATAATCAAAATCATCTTCTTCCTGCTGTTCTTCATCGGGCCAGCCATCTTCAAGATGATGTTTGGCGATGGCGAAGAGGCCAAAAAGCCCGCCGGAAAACCTCAGCAACGTCCACTTCCTGGCCAGCGTCCAGGTCCCGGCCAACAGCCGAGGCAAAAACCAGCCGACCGGCTGGAATCAGAGATCGAGGATTTTCTACGCCGTGCAGCGGGAGTCAAGGAAGAACCGATCGCTGCGGAGGTCATCGAACCGAAACGCCGACCGCCGCAAAAGCGCCCGGCGCAGCAGAAACGAAAAGTCAACAACCAGATCAAGCGGGCTCCGCTCAGCGAGTCGGTTGCGGGGCATGTCGAGAGCCACATCAATTCCAACCCCGTCGGTCGCGACTCGGGTAGACTCGGCCAAAGCGTTGCGGACGAGATCGACCGCATTGAAGATCACGTACACGATGTCTTCGATCACACGATCGGCAGTCTGAAAGAAACCAAGCCGGCCGTTACGAATGAAAAGGCCGACATTGACGATCGTGGAACCGACAGTTCGGTCTGGGAAGACGTCGGAGCCAAACAGCAACGTGCGGCTGACGAGACGGACCGGCGAAACACGGAAATCGTTGAAATGCTCCGCAGCCCCAAGAATATCCGCCAGGCCATCATCATGGCTGAGGTCCTCAAGCGCCCAAATTTCGACGAGTAATCTATGCAGCCTGTTTCGCCAGACACGCCTATCGGCTGGATCGGCACCGGTGTGATGGGAGTCAGCATGTGCTCTCATCTGATCAAGCTCGGCCATCCAACCACTGTTTTTAATCGGACCCAATCCAAAGCCCAACCGCTGATCGACGCGGGAGCCACTTGGGCAGATTCGCCGAGAGAGGTCGCCGAGAAGAGCGACGTGATTTTTAGCATCGTTGGATTCCCGAACGATGTTCGCGAAACGATCCTTGGCGAAAATGGCGCTCTGGCAGGATGTTCCGCTGGAAATATTCTGGTGGACATGACGACGAGCGAGCCGCAATTGGCGATTGAGATCGCCAGCGCCGCGAAGGAGAAATCGGTTGCCAGTATCGACGCGCCGGTATCTGGCGGGGACGTCGGTGCCAAAGAAGCCCGACTTTCGATCATGGTTGGTGGCGAGCGCGATGCTGTCGATTCGGTTATGCCTTGCTTTGGCGCGATGGGCAAGACAATCGTTTACCAGGGCGGTCCCGGTTGTGGTCAACACACCAAGATGGTCAACCAGACGCTGATCGCAACCAACATGATTGGCGTTTGCGAAGCGCTGCTTTACGCCCATTCAGCCGGGCTCGATCTCAACACCGTCATGCAGTCCGTTTCTTCCGGCGCCGCCGGCAGCTGGTCGCTTTCCAACCTTGGCCCGCGAATCATCGACGGAAATTGGGAGCCCGGTTTCTACGTCGAGCACTTTATCAAGGACATGGGCATCGCGCTGGCCGAATCAAAACGCATGAATCTCGAATTGCCCGGCCTCAATCTGGCGTACGAATTGTATGACAAAGTCAAGGTTCAGGGTTGGTCAAGAAAAGGGACCCAGGCATTGCAGCTTGCGCTGTCAGAGATGTCGGGTGTGAAGTGGAATTGTCAGTAGCGGATGACGATTAGGGGCGCAGGCAAAATCCCGAAACCGCTCGGCGCTTAGGGTTAGACGATCCGCTCAGTTGAGACGCTCCGCTCAGTTGAGACAATCCGCTCCGTCAGTTAAGACGCTCCGCTCAGTTGAGACAATCGCGTTTCCGCCCCGAAGGGGCATGACATATTAGCCTGGGGCAAACGCGACGAGCCCAGGCGAGTCGTGTGTCGCCCCAGGACTCAGACACCATGATGAGTGTTGGTCGAGCCAAACGCCCAACACCTCGTCATCGCAACCGAGACCGAAATTGAGGTGGCCAACCTTATCGCTTGCGATCTCGGATTATCTCAACATTACCAAACACACAATGCTCGATCGCCCAACCTGCGAGATTCAGGAACCTGGGGCGGCGCTCAAACTCGCAAGCTCGTTTTTGCTCTGCCCCAGGCTGACATGTCGTGCCCCTTCGGGGCGGCAGTCGCAACACCCGCAACCAACCGCGTGCCCCTTCGGGGCGTCGGTCGCGACACCCGCAATTAACCGCGTTCATCTTCG
>CALHZT010000150.1 GCA_938040995.1 uncultured Pirellulaceae bacterium
GAGCTTTCCCGAACTGGCGGAAGATCCCGAGGTCGAACAGATCACCTTTCGTGATCCCGCGATCCGGGTGGGAGTCATCGGGCCCGACCGGACGGACCTGCAGTCCGAGCTCGAACTTCGCGACGTCACTGAGATCGTACGTAACGAACTTCTGGCCCTGTCATCCGTTTCGCAGGCGAACATTTCTGGCGCGCGACCGTATCAAGTCGATGTCGAGATCCCGGAATCACGTTTGCGTGAGTATGGCCTTTCGCTGACTCAGGTGGCGTCAATCATTCGTTCGCAGAATGTCGAGTTACCCGGCGGTAGTATGAAGACTCGCTCGCAGGAGATTCTTCTCCGCGGCAAAGACAAAGGGCTGACGGGCGAAAAAATCGCGCAGATCCCTTTGGTGACTCAGGGGAATGGAGTCGTCTTGAAGGTCGCGGACCTTGGAACCGTGCACGACGCGTTCGAGGATGTATCGGCGATCAATCGCATCGACGGCAAACCGGGCCTCGCCATTTCTATCGACCGCACTCGGAGCGAAGATCTTCTCAAGCTGGTTGAGGAGGTCAAGGAGTATGTCGCCGAAGCCGAATTGCCGCCGGGCTATACGCTGAAGACATGGGGTGACCAGTCGGTTGACGTCCGCGACCGGATGAACCTGTTGCTGAAGAATGGTTTTCAGGGCCTGATTCTGGTGTTCTTCATGCTCGTGATCTTTCTGGATTTGCAACTGTCATTCTGGGTCGCGCTCGGCATTCCGATCGCCGTCCTCGGCGCGGGCATCGTGATGCTGCTGGGTGACAAGTCACTAAATATGCTGACGATGTTCGCTTTCCTGATGGCTCTTGGGATCGTCGTCGATGATGCGATCGTTATTGGCGAGAATATTTTCGCGCACCGGCAGCTTGGCAAGTCAGGTACCGCTGCCGCCATCGACGGCACGGTCGAAGTCATTCCTTCGGTGACGGCTTCGGTCAGCACGACCATTATCGCGTTCATGCCGCTCTTCTTTGTGAGCGGCGTCATGGGCAAATTTATCGCGGAGATGCCGCTTGCGGTCATTGCGATGCTCGCGCTTTCTCTTGTAGAGAGCATGCTCATCCTGCCATGCCACCTGGCTCATGCTGGCGAACCAAACTTCTTCACGCGAAAAATAACGGCGTACAAGGAACTCTCAATTATTGTTCCTTTTTTGGTTACTCTGTTCGCAATTGCTGTTTCAGTGGCCTTGGGTTTTGCGTTTCTGCCCCTCGATTTTTCAATCGTATTCGAGAAACCAGTTTTCTCGTTCGCAAAAATCGTTGTCATCTTAAAGGCGATACTGTTAGGTGGGTTCGTTTTCGCAGCGCTTGCTTATCCGCTTCTGATGCTTGGAGATTTTGCACACTGGTTGAGCAAGACATCGAACGCCTTTCTCGAAAAATTTGTCGAATTCGTTTACTTGCCGGCTCTTCGTTGGTGCCTGAACAACACCTTCTTTGCGATTTGCCTCGCCGGATCTTTAATGCTCATGTCCTTCGGACTGGTCACCTCCGGAGTCACACCGTTCATCGTGTTCCCCAAGACAGACGCCAACGTCATCGAAGCGACGGTACAGTTCCCAAACGGCACACCGGAGAAGATCACCGACGCAGCTTCGAAACAGATTGACGCGGCCGTCCAGCGACTTGCCAGGCAATACGAAGACAGTGGTGAAAAAATCGTCAAGACAATCCTGCGCCAAGTCGGACAAGTGGCGTCTTCCAATCCGGTCGGACCGGACGGTCTTAGCGCCGGTAGCCACGTTGCCAAAGTTCAGGTCGAACTGGTCGAGTCAGGTAGTCGCTCGTCATCAAGCCTCGACATCATTGATGAATGGCGAGCCGAAACGGGTGAAGTCCCTGGTGCGGAACTGTTAACGTTCGGTTCTCCCGAGATGGGCCCCGGTGGTGCAGCGATTGAATTCAAGCTGCTCGCCGACAAAGAACACATGGCCGAACTGGAAAAAGCCGCCGATGCTTGCAAGCTTCACCTTGGCGAATACGACGGTGTGAATGATATCCGTGACGATTCACAACCGGGCAAGTGGGAGTTCCAGATCAAGGTGAAGGACAAGGCGAAAGCGCTCGGCGTTTCCCTGAACCAGCTGGCCTCGACCGTTCGCAGTTCCTATTTTGGCGAAGAAGTCATGCGGCTGCAGCGAGGTCGTCACGAAGTCAAACTGATGGTCCGTTATCCGCCCAACGAACGTGAATCGCTCGCGAAGTTCGACGAGATCCGCGTCCGGACTCTCGATGGGAGCGAGTACCCACTGACAGAGCTCGCCGATGTCACGGTGAAACGCGGCTATTCGGAGATCAACCGGATCAATCAGAAACGGTCCGTCACGGTAACAGCCGACGTCAATGAAAAAGAAGCCAACGCGCAGCAAACCGTTGCCTCGATGAAAGAAAATTTTATCGAAGACATGCTGGCTGATCACCCGAACGTTGCCGTTCTCTGGGAAGGGCAGGCCCAGCAAACCAATGAGTCCGTGGGTTCGCTACTGATTGGTTTCGCGGCGGCACTGACAGCGATGTACGTTCTACTCACGCTTCAGTTTCGCTCGTATTTCCAGCCGCTGATCATCATGTTCATCATCCCCTTTGGCGTCGTCGGCGCGATCTGGGGACACTTCGCGATGGGTCTCACGATTACGATGTTCACTTTGTTTGGGCTGGTGGCACTGACGGGAGTCGTCGTGAATGACTCGATCGTTCTCATCGACTTTATCAACTTTCGGGTGCGCGACGGAATTTCGATGCACGAGGCGCTCCTGGACGCCGGCCGACGGCGTTTTCGCCCGGTCATGTTGACGTCGGTCACAACCATCGCTGGCCTGTCGCCACTGCTGACTGAAACGTCCTTTCAGGCCCAGTTCCTCATTCCGCTGGCAGCGACGCTGGTCTTCGGATTACTGGTTGCGACCGGGTTGGTGCTCATTCTGATCCCGGCGACCTACTGCTTCCTGTTCAAGGACTTACCCGATCTCGCTCGCTGGATAAGCGGACGCGAACCATCGCCAGAGCCAGATACCGAGTCGATTTCCGATTCCGTTTCCAATCCACAACCAGCGCCTGCAGTTTAATCTCAACCTACAAGCTCGACGCACAAGTGAGCGGGCCGACCGCGCGCACTCATGTCCATTCGCTTGCTCGTTTTGATGTTGCGCTATTTTCAACCACGAAGTGGTGGCACATCCCCCTGCCGGTGGCCTTGGCCACCGGCATGACTTCGAGGATTACTCGAAGCCCCGAAGGCGGCGACACAGTTGGTGAATTTGTTTTGCCGCCTTCGGGGCTCTACGTCAGAACTTTCTATACCGGTGGCCAAGGCCACCGGCAGTGGTTTTGAAGGCCCTTCGGGCCAAGCGTTGCTATCAATGCATCTGAGTCTGCGTAATCTACGTAGCGACTGCCGCCTTTGCAGGTCGTATCGCGTTAAGACAATCCGCACCACCCGTTCAGGCTGAATAACCGATACGACACGACAGGCGAGTTTTTCCGAGCCGGCACTTCGCTCGTCGCTGGCTTACTCGTCGAAATCCACTCCAGGATGTCGGTATGCAATTCGGTTCAAGAACAGAGTCCCAATCGCGGCAACGACGGATGATGTCGCAGGCATCGGCGTTCATGCTGTCGTGCCTGTTTTTCCTCGTCGTCGGGTGCAAGGTAGGCCCCAATTATGAACCCAAGGTAACGCCCGTACCGACCGAGTGGCATCAGACACTCGAGGGCGGTCGGATCGCAAGCAACGACCAGCTTTGCCAGTGGTGGCAACTGTTTGACGACCCGTATTTGACCACGCTCATTGAGTGCGCAGCGGACTACAACCTTGATTTAACGGCGGCGTATCATCGCATCACACAGTCTCGAGCCCAACGATGCATCGCGAATGCCGATCGCTTGCCAACGATCAACCGCATGGCCGCGACTACAAGAGTCAGACAAAGTCTGAATGGTCTTGGGATTGGAAATGTACCAGGCCTCGTACTTGATCCTTTCACTCTGCTTGGTCCATCGCTCGACATTGGATGGGAACCTGACTTTTTTGGTCGGGTTGCCAGACAAGTCGAAGCGGCCGACGCCAACATTTGCCAATCGATCGAAGCATTCCGGGGCATTATGGTGATGCTCTATGGCGAAGTCGCACAAAATTATGTGACCGTGCGCAATACTCAGGCCAGCCTTCGCTACGCAAAGCAGAACATTGATTTGCTCGAGCGTGCCCTCGACCTGACGAAGAAACGAGTCAAAGGCGGTGTGGCTCCGATCGCTGATCAGTATCAGGCGGAATCGTCCCTGGCGGCAGCCGTCGCTGCGGTTCCGCTACTGGAAATCCAGCTACACACGGCTTTGAACCGCCTAAGCGTACTCGTTGGGCATTATCCCGGTACGCTGCACGAATGCCTCGCCGACTATTCTCCGATTCCTTCCATCGAACAGGCTGCTCCAGTCGTTTTTCCCTGCGATGTCATTCGCCAGCGTCCTGACATTCGCGAAGCCGAGCGTGTCATCGCGGCAAGGACTGCCGAAATTGGTGTGGCCGTCGCCGACAAGTATCCGCGATTTTCGTTCGGCGGAAATGTAGGACTGAGCGCGCAAAACCTCGGCGATGTCCTGTCGTCCGACAGTATCACCTATTCATTTGGCCCATCGTTTACCTGGCCCCTTTTCCAGGGCGGCCGAATCCAGTGCGCAATCTGTCGCGAAGAAGCCCAACTGGAAGAAGCGATCGCCCAGTACGAGCAGACGGTTCTACTGGCATTTGAAGAAATTGAAAACGCGATCGTTTCGTACAACAAACAGCGGGAGCGACGAGACGCGCTGCAGCTAACTGTGATGGCAGCAGAGCAGTCTTTCGAGGCGGTCCTGCAGCAGTACCGCGCCGGCAAGGTCGAGTTCCAGACGGTTCTTACTACACTTCAGGCTCTCTTCGATGCCCAGACCAATCTCGCCGGAAGTCGAGGAGATATCGCGACTCAACTGGTAACGCTTTACCGGGCCCTTGGTGGCGGATGGGAAACGGATGCTCATTGCGAGAAGCGTTGTACGCGACTGCATTGTCCGACTCGTGTCGATCCTTCAATTGTCGAGAACGTTCCAGCCAGCACCGGCTTTGATCGCTTCTACGGCAGCGGCGCGAAGACCAACAAGGCTGGCGACTCAGCCGATGGCACGAAAGAACCGACCGGCGCGAAAGCAAATGGCGATGCCAATACGGACAACGGTTCGACTGGCGATAAAGGTGAATCGAAGACTACCAACGACTTGTTCGAGAAGCAGCTGGAAGACCTCGAAGAACGACTGAAAACGACTCCCAATGGCCCGCCGAACATCGATACCGGAGACGCGGCCGATTTGTCCCTGCCCAAGCCACCAAAATCCGGCACGGCGACTGACTCTCCAGCGTCGAGAGGCCCGCTTCCTGAACCGCCAACGACAAGTGCGCCGGCCAAGTCGCCAGTTGATGCGCCCGGCACGTTGAAAGAGGCAATCAAACCGAAATCCACCAAGTCGCCATTCCCGATTCAGTCGACTCCGATCATTCAACCGGCCGAACCAGTGTTCCCGCCGACTCCGATCTTTCTTTCGGAATAGTCTGCTCCGAAGCCGGTGTCGCAACCCGTAGCCGGACTGGCAACAGTTCGGGAGTAGCGTGAGATGGTGACCTGAACCAGATACCCCCCGTAGTCTTGCGACATCGGCTACTGAAGCACGCGGCCTATGATTCTTCGGCTTCCAGGCCGCGATTGATAACCGCAACAATCCGGTCCACATCGTAAATCGCACCGGCCCACGTCCCACCGCTGGCTTGCTGAAGCGCGGCCCACAATCGCGTATCATCCGGCAACATTTTATGGCATGCCACCGAAGGATGAATGCTGCGAGCCATCAACTCGCCTCCGTCGACTGTCTCTACGACATTTACGGACCCTTTCAGGTTCTCGCGATCAATCACGATTTCAATCACGTCGCCATCACGAACCTTGCCGACCGGTCCACCCGCAAGCGCCTCGGGACCAACGTGTCCGATACACGCCCCGGTGGAAACACCGGAGAACCTCGCGTCAGTTATTACGGCGACTTCCTTCCCCCACGGAATGAACTTCAGCGCGGACGTAATCTGATACGTTTCTTCCATCCCCGTGCCAAGCGGACCGGCGCCGATGAGAACCAGGACATCACCCGACTTGACCGGATTTTCCGTCTGACCTTTGACCGACGCAATCGCATCGCGTTCCGAAGTAAAAACCCTCGCCGGCCCGCGATGGCGATAGACGTTGTCATCGCCAACCACCGAAGGATCAATCGCAGTCGCCTTTACCACGGAACCTTCCGGAGCAATGTTGCCACGCGGGAAAACGACCGTGCTCGTCAAACCTGCCGAGCGTGCCTGATCCGCATTCATGATCACCTGATCCGGATCGATCTGGCCGGATGCCGCCAGCTTTTCCCGGACCATCGTTCGCCGCTGACTGCCTTGCCACCAGTCGAGAACCGCACCAAGCTTCTCGCCACTGGCCGTAATAACATCGGTGTTCAGCAAACCCATCTCGCGAAGATGAAGCATGACTTCGGGGACACCGCCCGCCATGAAGACCTGGACCGTCGGATGATTGCGAGGGCCGTTCGGCAGCGCGTCCACCAACCGCGGCGTCATGCGGTTGATGCGGCTCCAGTCATCAACGGTCGGAATCTTCAGCCCAGCCGCGTGGACGATTGCGGGTATGTGCAAGAGCAGGTTGGTTGACCCGCCGAACGCCGCGTGCAGCAGCATCGCGTTTTCCAGCGAAGCCGGCGTTACGAGATCTTTGACTGCGACTCCGTCGCCAGCCATTCGCAGCAACGCAAGTGCCGAGCGATGCGCCATGTCGATCCAGATCGGTTCGCCGGACGGAGCCAACGCGCTGTGCGGCAGGCTGAGCCCAAACGACTCGGCGACGACTTGTGCCGTCGCCGCCGTACCAAGAAACTGACAACCGCCGCCAGCCGATCCGCAGGCGCGACATCCCATTTCGGCCGCATAGTCGCGTGAGATCATGTCGTGCGAAAACCGGGCTCCAATTGTTTGCACGATCCCGGTGTCTTCCGCATTGGCCGCCGGCAAGGTGACTCCGCCCGGCACCACAATTCCAGGCAAATCGCTGACTCCGGCGAGTGCGAGCATCATCGCCGGCAGACCTTTGTCGCAAGTCGCGACTCCCATCACACCCTGCCGTTGTGGAAGCGAACGAATGAGTCGCCGCATGGTAATCGCCGCGTCATTTCGATACGGCAAGCTGTCAAACATGCCCACCGTACCCTGTGATCGCCCATCACAGGGATCACTGACCGTCGCCGAAAACGGAATTGTCTTGTTAGATCGGAAGGTCTCAGCGGCTTGCCGAACCAACAGGCCAATTTCCCAGTGGCCAGTATGATATCCAAGCGCCAGCGGCGTTCCGTCGTTGTCGCGAAGTCCGCCCTGAGTCGAAATGATCAGGTATTGCGGCAGACCGACATCCTCCGGCCGCCAGCCCATCCCGGCGTTTTGCGTCATGCCAAAGAGGTTCCCCGACGGCTCGTTCCGCAACTGCTCTTCGGTCACGGGCAGCTGCCCGGCGGGTCCTTCACCCTCCAGCCGCGTATTCCACTGCCGATCGTCACCGAGAATCTCTTCGAGGGATGGCATTTGTAGATGAAGCTCGGGGATTGCGGGGCAAATTGGGCTTCGCAATTGTAACCGAACCCGGCGCCATTCGTTCCGGGAGATTTGCGACCGATAAGCGCGTCCGACTTGAGAAAAAACAGTGTGACTTCGCTAGCTATCATCACCAAATGTGGCAGTTGTTCCGGTTTTTCTGCTTGAGATCGACGGTTGTATCGATCGTGATTCAATGCACAAAAAGTAGTTCGAAATAACGGTACGTTGCACAGACGCAACGTCTTGCTCAGGTTTCAATCGTTGTTAAAGTCGAATGAGTCGAGTGCGAAGCGATGCACAAGCATGCAAGATGACTCCCCCAATGGACGTTGCATGCCGCGAAGCACTGACGGGTTTGAGAAAAGCACACGTTCGTTCAAAGGGTTACGGAATGGTCCGTCCAAATTGGAAACCAAAACAGGAACCAGACGAAGTCGATCAGCTGTTGCTCAATGCACAGCTGCGAGACGAGCTGGAACCATTTCTCGATGAGTCGGTAGATCTCGTTAGCGTAAAAGAGATGCCAACCAAGTTCGAGAACGAATATCTCGCGTCCATGCTGGCGTGGGAGCGTGCTCCCGTGCTGCCAATCGCCAACTGGTTTGAGCCGCGGCTGACATTGCCTCACCCAGACAGTCTCCATGAACAGGAACTGCAAGACCTGCTCTGGAACACAATCATCCATCTGCATGAAAAGCAGATTGTGCTCGATTTCACCGGCCACCTGTCTGACTACGAGCTCTACTGCCTGATCATGCGGGACATTCTTCCCTCGCCGGAAAAGAAACTCGACGTCTCGTCGACTTACCTGCACTGGCACTGTCTTGATCCAACCGACGATCCAGACATCTGGTTGATGTACTACGCATCGGAAGAAGAACGCGAAGGCTGGGCCGAGAATACGGGCGAACCGCTGCCGCCGATGCAGCCGCTTCCTTTCCCGCGAAAAATGCCACGGCGAATGCCGTAGTTATGCTTTGCGACGTCTTGATTTCAAGGTAGTGGACGAGGTAACCAGTCCCGTGTGGCAACGAGTCCCGCGAGGCAACGAGCAAGGAACAAACGGACTCGTAGCCTCGTTCACTACAGCCAACCCAACTTTGCTGGCACTACGCTTCACTCGTGAAGCGAAACTTCACGCCAACGCTTGTACAGCCGTGTGCCGTCATCATGGCGAAGCCCAAGTTGATACCAGACAACGTTGCCCGGGTAGTCGGACTTGTCAACGCAAAACTCGCCATCTTCGTCTATCCGGACATTCCTGTAGTGGCTGTCCGGACTACTGGCTCGCTGACGAAATCGACAAAAGACCTGCCAATCGCCACTTTGACCTGCCATTTCCGCCTCGCTGACAGCCTCATCTTCCTCGCCATCGGCGCCTTCCTCGTCGTCGGCGTTCCCGGTTCCCTTGCCAACATCTTGGTCTGCTGACTGCTCAGCTTCCTCATCGGTTTCGGCGAGTTCCACCGGTTGGTCATCCATTTTTTGCAGGATCGGAATGATACACAGCCACCATTCATTCTGCCGCACTGCGCCCTTTAACTGCGGCACGCTATCCAGCCATTCACGCCGATCATCGACAAGCTCATCCAGGCGACTGTAAAAAGCACCGATCACTGTATCGAGATTGAAACCGGCGGCTTGCATGACGTCTCGCCAATACGCCATGCCGACCAGATCTTCGGGCATTTTCTCCCGATTCATCGCCGAAAGAACCTTGTTGATCGAATCGGGACCATACTGTTCCAGCAATGCTTCGATGAACACCAGTCCGACTGGATAGACTGCGTTCGTGTCTTGCCAGCGACGGAACTCGCCATCATTTACCAGCTGTTCAAACTCAATATTCTCGTTGTCGCGCATGTAAGCGCACGTGCGATAGTAATTCTCGATATCCGAACTCGGATCGAACTTGTGAAATTCGACATAACTTGCCAGCCCCTCGTGAAAGAAACGAATGGAAGAAAAAATGTTCCTCAGTTTCGCATCCGTTAGTCGGTCAATGAACACATGAGCCGTTTCGTGCCCCAGGACGGCTTTGAGATTTTCCATTTCCCCGGAAGTGTTGAGGTCGAGAATCACGGTATTCCATTCGGCCATCCCGGCATGTCGCTGCATTTTGCTGGTTGCATCGACGACGATCGGCGGTCCCGATGACGTCTGAAAGAATTCAACGACCTTGTCGTGCACTTCGTCACTGGCGGCAATCAACTTTGTCGCCCGTTCGGAAAGACTGGAACGATAGCTGAACCGAAAATGATCTGACGAAGCTCGAGACAGTCCCCAGTCGGTATAGACGGCCGTCGTTGACGATACTTCTGGGGTCTCTGAAGTTTCCTGGTCCATGCCAATCAACAACAAAATGCCAAACACCGTGATACCAATTCCGATACTGCCAAGTATCAAAAACGCAGAACCAAATCGTGTGAGCGAAAGGTTGCGATACCCATGGACCATTCGGTCAGCCGAATGAAATAACCACCAGGAGATCAGGTAGCAGATCGTTCCCAACACGACTTGAGCCGCAATCATGGGCCAGGGAATAACGATAGTCTGGGCAACAACCTGGATGTCAGTTAACCGGAAGATATTCACGGTTTCAAGTTCTGGCACATGCGGATGGACAAGTCGATACAGCAGGTAGACCATGCCGGCAGCCAGCCATCCGAATCGCCGAAAAAACGAAAGCAGAATTCCGATTCCGACCATGACGTACATTCGAATCAGGTCCAGGCCAATCGCGACCAGAAGCGCCGTCCAATGCCTGCGCCCATCGGTAAATGAATCGTCACCCAGTTTGAGAAACAGAATTTCGACACACCACATTACGAGCGTCATGCCAAGTAACACCACGAGCACGGCAAGGCACTTGGTGAAGAAGATCCGGGTCCGGGAGAGTGGTAGCGAATCCATAAATTCCAGTGTCCGCTGATCGTATTCACGTATCAGCAGACCTGTCGTCATGGCGAGAACGATGATGAACCACGAGGCTGAATTTTCGGTGGCACTCAGATCGGAAAGCAGTTTGTCCAGAGTGTCAGAATACGGAACCTCGAAGAGCTCCATGATCGCGCTGATGACCGCCAGAAAGACGAGCAGCCATACAAACGGCAAGAGTGATCGGAGTTCCTTACGAAGCAGGTTCATGTGGTCTACTCAACGGTAAGGTTTTGCCAGCCGGAGATGATTTCGCATCCCAGGACGTCGTTCCTGGTCGAAAATGTGGTTCGCACACGATCACCAATCGTGAATGTATCTTCAAGTTCACCCTGCGTATCGCGAGGGTATCGCAACGATTCGGCGCGACGCTTCCCACTCCTCGGTTCAAATCCCTCAAGTCGCCGGTATCGCAATTCGAACACATCCGCTGGTGGACTCACCTCCACGTCCCACGTCAGTGAACGCGACTCATCGGAGATTGATTCAAAGGAAACCTGACCAGTGATTCGCGATATCGATTGCAGCTCTGCTGCCCGCTCTTCAGCCAGTTCGTGTACCCGAGCCACCCAATCTTCGCAGAACGAATCGTAGCTTGTGTTGAAGTGTTTCTTCATGAGACCCGGCATTGAATTGAGACCGTCGTGCACGACGCCCCGAAAATCGTCTGGCACACGATTGCTGAGCACGTCACGCAGGAATGCATGGCAGTCATCCTTCCCATACTCCTCGGCAAGGTATTCGAGTCCGACAAACGCGATGGCGGAAACAATGTCATCGCCGACTTTGTCATTCAATTGCAACCATCTGTCCGGACAGGTCGCGTCGAAGCAATCAGCGGCATACGCAGCACGCAGTCGAAGTTTTTCGACATCGACCAGCGGGTCGGCGGCCTGGGCAGCCCAGTAGTACCTCGCTCCGTCGGAGAGCCAAATCTTCGGTTCGAGATGACTCAGCCGCTTGCTTTGCGCCAATTGCAAATCGCGTACAAGAAAAGAAATGAATTCATCTTCATCCCATCCTTCGTCACTCATGTTGACTCTTACTACGATCGAGTCAGCATCTGTTGACAGGCCCTGTTCGTACTTGTCCGCGTCGAGGTCGGCGCGAAAGGCCACGAAAGCCGCCGGCAGTGTTTCGTATCCGAAGAATTCGGCAAAATCTGCGACAGCACTGACGACTCGTTCGGCAATGGGACCGGCAGTTGATTCTCCGACAATCCCATCGACCGTCACGGTCGCAGGGCCCTCTGACGCTTCAATGCCGCCGACCAATTCAAACGGCTCACTTTCCAGTCGCTCCACAAAGATCCCGACAAAAAAGGAAATCCCAAGCATCAGGCAGCTGATAAACACCTTCTCCTGGTACGACATCTTTTCCGCCATCATCGATGCTACCGTTCCTTCACGGACGAGAGCCATCGAAAACAGGATGGTCAGTAACCCGCCAATGACTCCCCACGTGATGGCCAACTGCGACCACGGGATGATGATCCGTTCATAGGCGAACTTCGAGCTCATGATCAGATCGAACACTGGAACTCCTGACGCCGACCGCGAAGTGTATTGCGTATAGAAGGCAAAGCAGAAAAACAGCAGGATGTAGATCGCAACCCGGTATCGGCCCAGCAAACCCATCATGAAAAAGAACGTGTAGACCATGAGTACAAACGAAAATGTTCTCATCGCCACGATGCCCGCGTGGCGCAATGTGAGCTCTTCGAAAGTCACGGCCAGCAGGGAGGTTAATGCGAAAATCATCCCGCAAATTGCGACTACATAGGCTGCCCCAAAGACATACTTCATTGCGACCATCCAGGCTCGCGTCAGCGGAAGCGCCTCCAGGAACAGTTGAGTTTTCGACTGGTACTCAAGAACAACCAGCCGGTTGCAAACGACCATCGAAAGAATCACGGCACCGATCAATGCCATGCGCTGCAACAGTTCAAAGGGATGCGAAACACTCTCATCCAGTTCGGCCCCAAGGTACATGACCCCAAAAAGGCCAAGAACACCCATCGCCGTAATGGTCAACAGCGGCCAGTGCTGCCGAATTTCTTTTCTGAGGAGGGAGGCGATCATAGGTTTGGGGTCGGTTCGCCTACAAGAGCCACAAAAACATCTTCGAGTGAGATGGGGCTCGTCTCAAAGTCGCCGACTGAACTGGACTGCCAAAGGTCTGGTTCGCCGCGCAAATAGACAGCGTCAAGTTGACCTCGAAACCCGTCCAGCTCCTCCAGGCCTTCCGCGATCGCGCGTTCACGAACAACGTCGGCAGGTTGCCGTTCGTTACAAACGACTTTGCGAACCGTCTGATGCAGCAGGCCGATTTCGCCCTCGTAGCAAAGCTGGCCACGCTTGATAATCCCGACTCGATCCGCAACCATCTCGACTTCGTCGATCAGGTGGGAAGAGAAAAACGTCGTCCGCCCATGTGCCACTGACTGTTGCCGGATGATATTGAGGAACTCACGACGGGCGACCGGGTCCAGTCCCGATGTTGGTTCATCAAGGATGAGGAGGGAAGGCCGGTGGGCCAAAGCCAGAGCAAGCGCCAATTTGACTTTCATGCCGCCAGAGAGATGAGCGACCCGGCGTCCCGGTGGCAAATCAAGGATGTGTAACAGTCGCGAAAACTCCGCGCGATCCCAGGTAGGGTAAAATCCGCCAACGAATTTTCCAAGCTGTGCGCACTTCATCCACGGATAGAAGTTCTGCTCCTGCGAGACATAGCCAACATTCCTTTTCTGTCGCGTGCCTATGCGCCGCAGTCGCTCGCCATTGAGTTCGATTTCACCAGCGTCGGGGCGAATCACGCCCATGATCATGCGAATCGTAGATGTCTTACCGGCGCCATTACGGCCAAGAAATCCATAGATCTCCCCTTCACGCACTTCGAGATTCAGGTTGTGAACGGCGCGAACGTTTCCGTAGTTGAGACCGAGGCCATGCGTCCTCAAACAGCTTGAAGGCAAGGAATCTGAAATCGCCGCCACTGCTTCGCCAACTGAACCAGCGGCGAGGCCTGGCTGTGGATCGTCTCCAAACCGATTCATGACAAATGACTCAAAAGGAAGAAAGGCTCATTTACGTATGTTGACTACATTGTTGTCACTGGCGATACCATTCTATTGACAATCGGTAACGAATACTACGCTCCGCGGATCACCGGAGATTGGCTCAGTCAGAACCTATCGCGTGCAATCCCGTCGAGAAAACCCAGGGGTATTTCGAATCTTCTTCCGGATCGTCGATCCACTCACGGCACAGGCCCAACTTGACGGCTTGTTCGTAGACACCAGGTCGTTTTTCCTGCAGCCACGCTTCGTCATCGTCGACGCCGTCGGACTGTGCAAACAGGACAAGAACCCATCCAAGCCGCTTGATCGCCAGCCTACCGTCTCGCTCGAACGCGCCCGCAAAGAAAGTCAAGCGCCACATCCGATTCTCGCTGACTATCAAAAAGAAGGCTATCAGGCCCGTCCGAAAAATCCCCAGAAGCACAACGGAGCGTTTCTATGTGACGGTGTCGTGGGAACATTACTCGCAACGAAGCACTACGTGAATCTCTCAAACAGGCAGAGAATTTCTTCGAGGCCAAGTTCGGCTTTCGCCGAAACCACGAACTCAATGTCGAAGCCAAGGGCTCTCGCGAAGATGAGTGCCTACAAGCCTGCGACTACTTCATGTGGGCTTTGCAACGACACTTTGAACGCGACGAATCTGGATTCATCGAAATGCTATGGGCTCACGTCGGCGAGGTGGTGGACCTGGACGTTGATCAGAACGGTAGACGCGGACTGGTTTACGGACCGAATCGGTCTATCGTGGATGCTGAGGGCGCATAAAAAAAAGCCGGTGGATATAGGGTCTCCCGGAACGAATCCCGGAACCACACGGCATGGAGCCGATTTTTGTCCACTGGCTTTCTAAATCATAGTATCGAAAACCGCTCGATTCAACTTGAATCTTACTGAAACCCCATTGAAAACGACACAAATCGCAGTGTCTTGTTCGTGATGATGGGCTTTCCTACATGGGCTGCGAAGCGGGCTCCATGAAAACTCACTTACTTACTCGCTGACGCAGTGGGTTGAGATGCGCAGCGTTTCCTCGCGGAATGCGAATTTCACTCTACTTTGCCGAGCGCAATCCGACCATTTCCAGAAGTTTTAGCGCATTCGTCGTTGTCGCAACGCCATCACGCATTTGATAGTCGAAGGTCATCTGGCTCTCACCGTCAACTTCTTCAATTCGTTCGCGAAAGTGAACCGGAACACAGGCATCGGACAGCTTCTCGCTATTGCCAAGCTCGAGATCATGAGTCGAAATCGCTCCGATCGCACCGGCGTCGAGCAAGTGCCTGACGACCTGGACAACCGCAACGTGACGTTCTGCCGAGTTCGTGCCGAGAAGAATCTCGTCCAGCAGATAAATGAGAGTCATGTTGGCATCTTTGGACATCTCGGCGGCTTGATCAACGACTTGCTTCAACCGCTGCAGCTCCGCCATATAAAAAGAAACCCCATCGCTCAGGCTATCGCGGACCCTCATACTTGTCGCGACGCAAAGCTCCGGCATCGAACATTCATCAGCACAGACAGGAGCCCCCGTTTGCGCGAGAATCACATTCAAGCCGATACTTCGCAAAAGCGTGCTCTTCCCGGACATGTTCGATCCGGTGACCAGCAAGAAGCTTCCCTTCGGCCCAACACTAACGTCATTACTGACTCGCACATCACTGGAAATCAGCGGATGCCCCACTTGCTTGCCAGCGAAGTCCGTCAAATCACTCTGCACATTGGGAAAGCACCAGGATGGATGATCGTGAGCGACGGCTGACAAAGAAGACAACGCTTCCAGTTCCGCAAGACCGTCGAACCACTGCCGCGCGTTGTCACCGTACTGCCGTTGCCAGCCTTCGAGATACTGCAACACGTGAATATCCATCTGAAACAGCAACTGAGCCACGATATACGGAAGGCCCCACAACGCGGAGCGACGTGACGACGCCACTTTGACTCGACGAGATAGCGCCGCCAGCGACTCAACTGGATTAGCGCCATTGGCGTTCATCGACTGCTTGAGTTCGCCAAACTTCTGGCAACTGTTCGGCAGATTCTCAACCATCTGAAACATCGATTGATACTGACCGACTTCGTCATTGCGAGACGCAAGGCTGTCGAAACGCCTGTGAATCCCCGGCACATGAATCACATTGGCAATCAGATTGAGTGCGGTGATGATCGCCAACGAAATCGCAATCGGCATGCGAATCGCAATCGGGAACAATCCCAGATAAATCCCGACAAGACCAACAAACATCCAGACGGCCGCAATCCTCGCAAACCACAGAACCGCCGGCCGACTGTCCAACCAGCTTCCCTGTTCCGCCCACTCCAGAAATGCATTCGGACCCTGACGACTCTTGCGGAGCAGGCGACCACGCAATTGCAACTCTTCGCGCATCTCCACATCGGGCGCCAGCCGCCGGACCGCTTCCTGCCGCGACAAAATTTCATCGGGCGAAGCCGGATTCACCAACCAGCCGGCCAACCGCTCTCTTCCCAGCGGCGTATAAGCCAGGCACAACCACTGAAAAATCGAATTTTCCCCGAACAGATCGAGATCAAAAGCTACCGCGGTATCAATCCCTTCGACGCCCGGAGTCGGATCCGGCAGCTTGCCCAAGTCGCGATTTGCTCTCGCAACGTGATACTCATTGATTCGAATTCTCTCTTCCGTCGATCGCAAATCAGATCGCAACGCATCATGTCGCTGCGTCAACCAAAGAAAGCCGCCGAAGACCAGCGCAGCAAGCGGATAACCCGCCCCCGCAGGCATGCCTTCGAGAAAAGTGTAAAGCGCGAAAAGAAGCGCCGGCACAAAAGTCACCCCGCGCCAGACACTCAGCCGCGAGTTTCCCTGCCTGAGTGAATCCAGCCGCTTGCGGAGCTCCATCAATCGCTCGGCGTAAACCATGGGCACATTTCCCGTGATCGACGAATCAGGAGCGTCAGAAACTCCTGCAGGTTCACGGGACCCCACAGCACCGGATGGAGGCGGGTCAGATTCGGAAGCCGTCGTTCCGACGTTGTCATTCATGGTCGCTGGCTTACTGGCAAATCAGAATCAGAATCCAAATTCGAAATCCAGTTCGGATTCGAAAAACGAAATTACGGGACGATGACTAAAAGTCCGAACCGCCGACGGAGCACGACCATGTCGGCACACGACCTTATCGGCACAATGCGCCGGGCAATCGGTCCCTATCGGTCAGCGACCCAGTTCAGCCGTAAATGCTCACAGAGAAGCAACAACAGCCAGGGAACATACTCAATCCATGTGAACACCAGATGAAAGAACATTTCTCCTTCATAAGAAGTTCCCGCCACTGGCACACCACTGAGATGATACTTGAACCAGAAGCGAAGGTAGTAGACCATCACGATCCCTGCCATCAGCCACCATGATTTGCACCGGGCAAACGGCAAAAGCGGAATCACCCAGGTCCAATACCAGGGATTCTGGGTTGGACAGAGCAACCAGAACCACGCCATCGTCAAGAACGCCATCCGCAGCCAGATCAGCGAGTCCCATGACCGGAAACCCTTGACCGCGAAAACCAACGCCAGAATTCCGAATATAAATCCCAGTAAAAGGCGGCTAACGAGAAAAGGGACCTGAGCTTCCGGAACCTTGAACCCAACGTGGACCGCACTCACAATCGACTTTCGAGCCGACTCGGGCAGAACCACAAACCAGGCCCTGTTCTTCTCTGGAATCTTTGCAGGATCCTTCAGATTTTCGCTCGGCAGCATGAAGAAAAAGTCGTTCATTTCCCAGTGATTGAGAAACATCGAAAATCCATTTGTGTCAGCATTATTGGCCTGCATCTGAATGTTGGCTTGCGGATCTTTCGCGATGGATTCAGGCAGAATCGGTCGCAAAATCAGCCACGATGCAAAAGCCAGAACCACCAGCGGCAAAATACTGCGCAACGGCCCCAGTCGCCAAATGCAGGCCAATACGAACCAGATCATCAAAGCCACCGGGAACAATTTTGCACCAATCGCCAGCGCGAACGCTACCGAAGCCAGCGAGCCCCAAAAGATTCCCGGGTCGCGAAGGGCCGTGAACCGTTTGTCATCATCCTGCGAGAACAGCATCTTCATCGTGAGCCATATCGCCAGCGTCATCAGAAACACAGCGATCGCATCGAGGTGACCGCTGTTGGCCGTTTCCTTGATCAGCAACGGACACCAGGCATGCAGAACCACCCAGCCATCCGGCAATTCTGTACACCGAAGTAACAACAGCACCAGCAGCGACGTACCAAGCTCAAGGACTATCAGCCAGAAACGCATGTAGTTCACGCGCGTCTGCACCGTCGCATTCTCCGGAGTCAGCGAGTCGACCATCGCAAAAACCAGCTGACTGATCGGAGGATAGACCGTGCGAATTTCCGAATAGCCAATGCGGGAGAGAATATCCTGTAGCGGTGGCTGCGACTGAGCCAGCTGAACAATCTTCTGAAAGTCGGCCGGGGCATTCTGATCGACATACTGTTGCTTCGCAGCCGCCAGGACTTCGGCTGGGGAATACTCAAAAGGGCTGACGCCGGCATGAGCCACCGCACCGTCCCAAAGGTAACGGTAGATATCAATTTCCTGAATTGGCTCGGACCAGAGCATCGTGCAACGAAAGATAATCGCCGGAATATAGATCAGTGCCCAAACGGGCGGACCCGACTGCATTCGACTGGCGATCACACTTGCGAACAGATAGACAACGAACGCAGCCGTGAAGAGAAACAACACCAGCAAGATCGGACGATCGATTCGCTGAACGTCGGAGATATAGGCAAAGTCGACGCTCAGGATGCGAATCGATGAATAGATCGCGGCGGAGATGACTGCCAGAATTGCCAGCCAGACAGCACGTTGTGTATCCAGTTCGCTCAATTGCCTTCTCTGTTAACTGATCTGACGGAGGGCGGACAAAGGGTCCGATTGCCAAAGACAGACACACACCTGTCTTTGCCCACACTATTTCGACAATCCGTACCGCGCGATGGTGGAAAGAATCTTGGTCCCCGCACGAATGGTACCACTTACGGTACCGCTGATTTTGCTTGCGCCAATCCTTCGACGATACGGAACCGGAATTTCGATGTACCGCAGATTAGCACGAACCGCCTTGATTTGCATTTCGATTGTCCAGCCAAAATTCGTGTCAACCATCCCCAGCTTCCGAAGGGCTGGATAGCTGATCGCACGAAACGGACCAAGATCCGTAAATTGTCCACCAAAAAAAACTCGCATCAACCAGCAAGCGAGCTTATTGCCATAAATGCTCTGAGGCGGCATGGCGCCCGGTTCGCGCTTCCCCAAAATCCGCGATCCCAGAACAAAATCCTGCTCGCCAGCGAAAACAGGAGCCACCAGGCCTGGCAACAGATCGGGATGATCGCTGTAGTCACCGTCCACGAAAACGACAACCTCTGGAGCCGCTTCGCCTTTTTCAATCGACTGCTCAATGTACTCCATGCCACGCAAACAAGCCGAACCATATCCTCGCCTCGGCTCCTCGACGACGGTCGCTCCCTCGTTCGCAGCGACCGCAGCGGTTCCATCCGTGGATCCGTTGTCGACAACAATCACGCGACTCATCGAGGGCGTGCCGTGCATGGGCAAGTCGCGAAGAACGAGTGGCAACGACTGTTCTTCGTTCAGCACCGGAATGATGACGGCAACATCAGACAGACGAAAATCGCCGGGCTGGCATGTTTGCCCGGCGAGATCGTCATTGGCATTGGGTTCTGCATTGCGACTCATGGAATCGTCGTATTCGTGTTGAAGCCGCCGCCGCTTGGACTAATAGATCCGTACGGGTTCACCGGCGCCGATTGCGAGAATGGATTGTTCACAGTTCCCGAACCGCCTCCCGATGGCTGGGCGCCCGGTGGTTGGTACGGCTGGCCTGCGGGAGCGAACTGAGGCGAAACGCCAGCCGGCGGTAATGTCGGTTGCGTCGATGCGGGCGCGCTCCAGGGACTTGGCGGAATACCAGGTTGCCCATTCACTGGTGCGAACGGTTGCGTACTCGGCAGGGGATTCGGTTGCGCGTATGGCTGTGCGTAAGGTTGCGCATACGGATCGAGTGCGGCTCCGGAAGAAGCCGAATAGCCGTACGGGTTGCTGACGTCACAGGGCCACTTGGATTTGCATCCCACGAACAAGATCAAGGGAAGCAGCAACAGCCACGGCATTGAGCCAATCTTCATTTTCAGCGGAGCGCTGGAGTTCATGCATTCATCCTGGTTTCGCGATTCTGGATGACAGCTAATACCGCAAATCGCGACCAGTGGTCAATCGAAAACTGCATTGCTAGCTGTTGCTGGCGATCCCAAGCTAGCGGCTGTGAAGCGCTCTGAGACCATGCAGCCGTTCATTTTCCATAGCGTCTCCTGTTCAATCTGGTTCCGGCCGATGCAGGGCGTTACGATTAAGATAAAGCTGGAGAATATCATGAACGGTGACCTCGAAGTCCTCACGAGTCTTAATGCAGATGAACTGCATGCGTTAGCTGAAAGCAATCTAGCACCGTCTTCCCAGGCAAGGCTGGATGAGTTGCTGGCCCGCAATAAAAATCAGACGCTTGCGCCCGAGGAAACAAAAGATCTCGATGAGCTGCTGGCAAAAGTCGACCATCTCAACATCTTGAAGAATCGTGCCCGATTCACGTTGCGTCGGCAAGCCGACAACAACGAACAGTGAGCGCTTATATTCCCGCGGCACTTCGAAGAGAGGTTCGTGAGTACTTTTCTGACAGCTGTGCTTACTGCCAGACTTCCGAATCGCTAACTGTTACGATTTTTGAAATCGAACACATCCTCCCCCGTGCTGCGAACGGCAAGACGGAATTCAAAAATCTGTGTTTGTCATGTCCATCCTGCAATCGGTACAAATCTGATCGAACGCGGGGTGCGAATAACGTGCGACTATTCCATCCGCACCGGGACAATTGGGATGATCATTTCGGCTGGAGTGTCGATGGCACAACCGTCGTCGGATTGTCCGATATAGGACGAGCTACGATCGAAGCATTAAAAATCAATCGAGATCAGATGGTCCGTGTTCGACGAATGTGGGTATCGCTTGATGAGCACCCGCCTAAGTGACCCACAGTCGTTTTCGGCACGAAAGCCGTGGGAGACTAAGTTATTGCGACCGGCCTGCGTGGCTCGACAATTGCAGGATCACTTATGCTTGATGACTTTTCATCATGCCAACAACTGCCAGAGCTTTTGAATGCGATCGACTTGTAAACTTGGCAAGCGGCCGCGATACGCCAAGCGGTCATAGAGCTGAATCAAATAGTGACTGGCAGGGCCGAGCTTCGGATACTTGCGACCGATTCGCTGCGCGAACTCTTGTGGGGTTTCGCCATCGTGCCGTTCGACACCATGTTCATGTGCCCACGCTTCCAGGGCAAGG
>CALHZT010000151.1 GCA_938040995.1 uncultured Pirellulaceae bacterium
GGTCACGATGAGGACTCGCTCGGGTGGAACAAGATCGCCCAATCGCGAAACCGTCGACTGGATCATCGTTTGCTCGCCTGCCAGATCGAGAAGCTGTTTTGGAGTCATCGACCGGCTGGCGGGCCAAAAGCGAGTTCCAGAACCGCCGGCCATTACAACTGCGTGAAGCATTGTTTGTCCTCGTTTATCATCTACCGTAAACAGCCGATGTCGCGTGGTTGTTAATGTTGTTGGCAACGCGCCCGAACTATTGCCAGCTATCGCCAACGATTCCAGTTCGGCTACGAAAAGTACTTACCTGATTCGACAGAATCCGCTCCCGCAAGTTTCGACTTTAGCTCGTCGGCGTCCATGGCAAATCGCGGGTTGATCTCGATCATCGCATCATCTGCGATATTCAAACCGGCGGCTTTCGCCCATCCACGATGCAAGGCAACCATCGCGGCTTTGACCGATTCTACCGTGTCTTTCGGAGCCCCCGGTGCGTTCTTGAGGGGCGCGAATCCTTCAGATTCGGCGACTTCGACAACCAGACCGTTCTTCGCCGACGGCAGCAAATCGAAAATGAACCGCTCAAACTTCGTCGCATTCGGCTCTGCAGGCTCGACCCGATTCCCCTCATCATCAATATAGGGAACCTTCTTGCTCGCGTTATGAAACGGCAATGCCGCCGCCTGGCTTTTGGCCGCATCCAGAAACGCCACGTCAAAAACATGGACGGCAATACTTCCCGCCCACAGCGCAAGCGAGCCATCATCGAGTGTTCTCGCGGCATGTTCATCCGGCAAGTCGCTGTACTCGATAATTCGTGTGACGTCATCGACACTCACAACCACGCCGACTTTTTCAGCCGGATCCGTTTTGGCGATGACTTGCGATGTCATCTCGCTGCCCGAAAGAATGTGATACCCAATGAGCTCAGGATCGGCGATTTCAACAAGTGGATTGTCAACCTGGAAGTAGAACAACCACTCGATCCCCTTCGACTTCATGTCCGCGAGACTGCCCGAGTTTTCGAGCGCTGCCAGTGTCCCACCGTGCCCATCCGGACTAAGGAACAGCTGATCCTTTTCCGCCAGTAGCAATTTGCCTGTCGCAGCATCAACCGCCGGCATCGTCCCCTGGCAGAAAATCTGCAAGTCTTTCAAACCGCAATTGGAATTGGCGGCAAAGTATTCCACGGTTTCTTCATGAGTCGCCGGGCTCGTCATCAGGTAGAGCGGAATCGTCGCACCGTACCGCTGCGAAGCAGCGATCATCCGATCCGCGTGAATTTCGAAAAGCGTACGGTCGGAAATTGGCCCGATCTTGTACATTCCTTTGGGATGCGGAAACCCAAGCCGCGATCCTTGCCCGCCAGCAACGACGATCACGCCGACCTTGCCCTCGCGAAGTGCCTTCTCACCGGCGGCGGTTGCTTCATCAGGCGAATACTTGTTGCCGGCCCCGGACAATCGAATCGCCGATGGCGTTTTGGCGCGAGCTGCCAGATCATTCCAGTCTTCTGCTTTCTCGTCGGAAGAATGCAGTCGCGCTATCAGATCAAAATCGACTTGTTCAATTTGTGCAGCCAGTCGTTCTTGCTGCTCGCCACTGAGCTCGTCCCAGAAGGAAAGCAGATGCGACTGATTGTCGGGAATTTTCGAAGCAATATTTGTTTTCATGTGTTCTACAGAATGACAGACGATCCAGTTGAATTGCCCGGAGAGCGGAAGATCTAGAACCAGCCCTGAACCCATGCGTAAGCGAGGAAGCACAGCAGCGGGAACAGCAGGAATATCGTGCCGTAAGTAAAAATGGTCGTCCAACGGCGACGTGGCCAACGAGCCATCATTTATTCCAGTTTGTGAGCGATCAACGTGTCATGCGAGCTGGTCGAATTATAGCCAGAACAGGGCGTCGCTACATCGCCGATTGTAAGCGGGCCAATATTCGCTCGTAGTTTTCCTGCGGCACGATTTTGTATTGCCGAAACTTGCCGTCTACTGCGGCCTCGGCGTCCGCCAGGAAGAAGTCCCGGACCTCGGCGCCGCGGTCCATCAGCATCTCAAAAACGTTGCATGATCCTGCAACAATTGCCCATCCGGCCGGTGTATTGTTGTGTACTTTGCCGGACTTCAAGTCGATATTCGCCCCCTCTTCTGCCAGAGCAGTCGCTGCATCGAGATGATCTTCCCAAGCCGCGATGTGGAGCGGCGCCGCGTCATCATATCCACCACGAACATTCATATTCGCGCCGGAACGGGCAAACAGCCGGACAAGATCGGGCTGATTCCCCTTTGCCGCCGCGTGAAGAGGCGCACAATCGCCCCCCACGTAGAACGTCATGATATTGTGAACATCATGCTCTGGCCCCGGCGGAAACGTCTTTTGATTGATGCGAGAATCGAGCACGCTTTGGTCGCCCGCGATGAGTTGCCGAACTACTTTGAGATCACCGGCAATCGAGGCAGAAAAGATGTCTGCTTTCGCTCCGCGAGAGAACAAGTGGCGAGCAACAGCCGATCGTGACTTGCACAAATACTGCACCGGCGTGCTGAAGTGATCAATGCAGCGAGCCTCAATATCAGCCCCCCGCTCCAACAGCAGGTCGGCAGCGGAAGGAGTACCCGCGAAATGCAATGGCTGGCAACCATCCCCTCCCGGTTCGGCGATGCGTTCCGGCGACTCGTCAAGCAAACGGCTTAAATCACTCATCCGGCCAAGACTCGCGGCGGTATGGACATCCAGTTCGGCTCCGCGACTGAGGAGATGCTCTGCCAGCCCGTCATTGCCTTCGTGAATCGCGCAGTGCAATGGACTCCACGGGCCAGCCCACCAGTCGCTGCGACGGTTGATATCGACACCGACATCAAGGAGAACGTCAATCATCGCTGTGTCGCCACAGAATGAGACCATGGTGAGCGGCGTGGCACCAAAACATTCGTAGTTGTAAGCCGTGAGAAGCGCTGGCGAGCCGGCGACCATCGCCTTCACCTCATCAACAGAGCCCTGCCGAATCGCTGTAAAGAACACTTTTTCAGCTGCCGAGTTTTCTTTCGCGTGCCTGCTGCCGACCATGATTTCCTCGACTTTCGATCGTTCAACGGACCGCCATTTTCGCGACCCGTTTCGCCGCCAGTTTCGCCGCCATTTTTGACTCGCAAACATGCTACCAAACCTGCGCCGGGCAGGTTGAATCGGCATCAATTTGAACGAGTGAACACTGTTGAAATTGAACCATCGTGGTATGTTTGTACTCACTCTCGTACCGCTACTGTGCTCACTAATCGACTTGGCGTCGCTTAACGCATCCGCTCCAGACCATCACACAACCTGCCGACGAACGGATGCGTTCCACCTATGCGTAATGGCGACCGAAGAAAGCTGCTCCGCCCTCGCCAGCGACTGGGCAAGTACATCATCGAGCGACGATTGGCAGAAGGCGGTTTTGCGGTTGTCTACCGCGCTCGCGATACCATCGAAGGTCGACGAGTCGCCCTGAAAATCCCGCACTACCATCTGATGGATGAGGATGCCATCGATGACTTTCGCCGGGAGATCCGGCTCGCAGCGAAACTCGACCACCCGAATGTCCTGCCGCTGAAGAACGCCGAGATGATCAACGGGCAACTCATTATCGTGAGTGAGCTCGGCGAAATGACGCTCGACGAGAGACTGCAAAAGCGGCTGAAGGTTGAGACCGCTCAGGAATTCTCGCGGCAGATGCTCGAAGCCGTCGCTTACGCGCATGACATGCGCATCATCCATTGCGATATCAAACCGGACAACTTTCTGATCTTCAAGTCGACGCAATTGCGGCTGACTGATTTCGGAATTGCCCGGATCGCCCAGCGCACCGTTCGCGGCTCAGGTACCGGAACCGTCGGTTACATCGCGCCCGAGCAGGCACTTGGAAAACCGTCGTTTCGTTCTGATGTGTTTTCACTCGGTCTGATTTTGTACCGCATGTTCTCCGGCTGCCTGCCCGACTGGCCCTACGACTGGCCACCACCGAGGCACGCAAGCCTGCGAGGTCGCGTGTCATCGGAGTTCGAAAAACTCATTCGCAAAGCCATTCACGTGAATGCCCGACTGCGGTTTTCCAATGCCGGACAGATGCTGAAGGCTTTTGAACGAATCCGGAATCCGGTCCGCGCGAGCGGGCGTTCCCGGTCAAAATCGAAACTCACAAAACCAGCTTCAAAGCGGGACTGGAAATCCGTTCGACGGCGCGAGTTCAAAAAACAGTACGGAAAAATCCTGGACACGCGACTGTGCTGTAGCAGCTGCAAAGGTCCTATTTCCGAGGCAATGACCAGCTGCCCGTGGTGTGGAAAATCCAAGAAAAAGCTGAAGGACGAGTCGAAGTTTCCGGCGTATTGCTCTCGGTGCCACCGCGGAATGAAATTAGACTGGTCAAATTGCCCGTGGTGTTACGGCCATTCGTACGAACCACTTGGCGATCGCGAGTATACGGACCGACGCTACACGGCAAAGTGCAGTAATGCCAGTTGCAAACGCAAGTCACTCATGCCATTCATGAGGTACTGCCCCTGGTGCAAACGACGCGTCAAAAAGAAATGGAAGATCAAAGGATCACGTGCGACTTGCTCGCGATGCAAGTGGGGCATCCTGGCAGCGTTCTGGAGCCATTGTCCGTGGTGCTCAAAAAAGATCCCTGATCAGGGCGGATGACGATGAGTAAGCAACTGGAATCTACCCGCTATTATCTGGCTCGCGAAGAATCCGGCGTCGACGTCTGGGAATTCGCCGGAGGTGTCGCAGCCGTCTACTCGCGGCGACACCCATTTAAAACGACAACGAATGAAGATGCCGCCGTCCTGATTCCATTCAAGCCGGATGCCGGTGTCATTGCCATCGCCGACGGTTGCGGCGGCATGGCGGGCGGAGAACAGGCATCGCGACTGACCGTAAAACAGCTTGCAGCCAAAGTGCAAAAGTCGTCGGAGAGCGACGCAAGCCTGCGGTCCGGAATCCTTGACGGGATCGAGCAGGCAAACCGAAAGATCCGTGATCTCGGTACAGGTGCCGCTTCCACATTGTCAGCCGTCGAGATCGACAACCGCGTCGTCAGGCCCTACCACATTGGCGACTCAACCGTATTGCTTACTGGCAACCGCGGAAAAATCAAACTCAAAACGACGGCTCATTCGCCCGTCGGCTACGCGGTGGAATCGGGCATGCTGGACGAAAGCGAAGCCATTCACCACGAAGACCGGCATTACGTTTCCAATGTCGTTGGTTCTGCAGACACGCATATCGAGATTGGCCCCAAGCGGGCGATGGCAAAACGGGATACCCTGCTTGTCGGCAGCGATGGCCTTTTCGATAACTTGCAGCTCGACGAAATCGTTGAGCTCGCCAGAAAAGGACCGATTGCCGACGCAGCGCAGGCTCTCGTGGACACAGCAACCGCACGAATGAACGAAGAGAAGGCCGACGTTCCTTCCAAGCCTGACGATCTATCCATCATTCTTTTTCGACTGGCCAGCTAATCATGTCGCACGATATTCCCGTCTCCGGCGATCAATCAGCACCGGTACCTGTCTACAACTGCCATGTCTTCATCAAGAAGTCCGAAGGCAAGTATCAGGCGCGTTTCGCAAACATTGAGATCGCGACGATTACGGCTGGTAATGAACGAGCCGCACTGTCGCAAGCCGTTGCGAATTTCAAGAGCCACATTGTCGAATGCGCTTCAGCCGGCAATCCAGTTCAGTGGTTGAATCCGCCGCTCGACAAGGAAGATGACGAAGTCGAGAGACTAATTCCCGTCCATCTATAGCCGCCGCCCAGTCTCAATCGTCACCCCAAACAGCCAAGCTCCATCACTCTGGGGGGCCATTAAGGCGAGCGCGGCCGCGCCGCTGACATTCATATTGACCCTTCTGCGCATATTGCGTCAGCTATCGACGCGGATGCAAATCACTTATCTGAAAAACAGGAGGTTTTGAATATGGGAATGGTAAAAGAATTCAAGGAGTTCGCACTCAATGGAAGCATGGTCGACATGGCTGTCGGCATCATCATGGGCGGCGCCATCGGAGGCCTGGTGACCTCGCTCATCGAAAACATGATTAACCCGATCATCGGCATGGTTTCCGGCGGTCAGGACTTTGCAACCATGGTCGCAAAGATTGGCGAGAAAACTGAAATGGTGGACGGCGTAGAAAAAGTCCTCCCGCTGAATCTCAAGTATGGAGCCTTCATTTCGTCATTCATCAACTTCCTGGTACTCGCATTCGTGATCTTCATGATCGCCAAGATGGTCAACAACGCCAAGAAGCGCATGGGAATGACGGAACCGGAAGCCGGACCATCGGAAGTCGATCTACTGACAGAAATCCGTGATTCATTGCGGAAGTAAGGTTCCGGTCCGAACTTGCAATGCCTACCAGGGCATCGTTCGACCCGCTCAAGAACCCAATCAGGAATAGCGAGAGCCGCCAAACTGGCGGCTCTTTTTTGGATTGTAGAACACTGCAACTTGCGAGCGCCGCGAAGCGATGACTGACAATCACGCAACCGCATACACTTCTAACCAAACCGTGGTGTCCAACTCAGCAACCTCGTTCAGTCGGACATCGATGCGGGCACCGTGAGCGAAAGCCTGAGAGAGCTTGACCTGAAATTCGACATCGCAAATCCCCGGCTCGATGTATACTTCTGGCGATTTCGAAAACGGCGGGCTAAATGCAATATGGACTCGACCGGCCTGCTGCGCGGCAGCGATATTTAGCCGTACCTTGCCAGCCATCGACTCATTGCCCTCGTCATCACAAGAACGAATGAGCTGCTGGATCACGTTCGGATCCTGTGCTTCATTCGGCTCGGGCTCTTCCAACTCCAAACCTGACGAAGCGTCAACGTCGGAAGACTGGCTGATTTCAACCTGACCAGGCTCGACTTTCGTCTTTCCCGATTCAGCCAACTGTCCACCCAACTGCGCACCCAACGTCGACGAGTCCGAAACAATCAAGGTCGACGTTCGCCGGGATGACAACAACCCCAAGAGCCACACACTCTCGCCAATTAGCAGCAACATCCAGAATACGACCAGCCCCGCCGAAGACGCTCCCGGAACGGAAATGGCAAAGGCAGTCATCACAATCGCCAGCGACGGCATCAGCCACTCGAAAACCTTCAACTTGCCAGCACATCCAGCCAGCCACAGTTTTCTTATCAGTGCTGCCGCCGCGACCATCACTACGCCGCACCCAGCCAACGCAGGATCAGATAGCGACTGGGAAAACGCGCCGCTGTATCGTCGAGCCAACAGAAACAGCCCGACGACAATCCACAATGCGCAAGCCGCCATTCCCATCCAGTAGGACGAAGAAATCGTTCGCCTTGCTCGCGTTGAAAAACCTGCGTCCACAATCTGTTCCGTGCTGAAGATGGCCAAACCAGAAGCACAGTGTGGCAGCTCGAATAAAAAAGGCCAGAGCTTTTCGGCTCTGGCCTTTGACTATTCTGTATTGCCTGCGATCAGGCAAGATACTGTATAAAACGGGATCTGCTAGGCAGAAGCGGTGACGCCTGCTGCCTGAGCGATATCCTTCGCTTTATCCGTTGCTTCCCAACGGAAGTCCTGATCTTCACGACCAAAGTGGCCGCCTGCCGCTGTCTTGCGGAAGATTGGACGACGCAGTTGCAAGTGATCAATGATGCCAGCCGGCGTCAGATCAAACAGATCGGTTACGATCTTGCAGATCTCACCATCCGGCAGCTTGCCAGTGCCTTCGGTATCAACGTGAACACTTACTGGTTCAGTAACACCAATGGCATATGCCAACTGAACTTCGCAACGCTCGGCAACGCCGGCGGCCACAATGTTCTTGGCAACGTAGCGAGCCATATATGCCGCACTACGATCGACTTTTGTGGGGTCCTTGCCACTGAAAGCTCCACCGCCGTGTCGGCCCCAACCACCGTAGGTATCAACGATGATCTTGCGTCCAGTCAAACCACAATCACCATGCGGCCCGCCAACAACAAAGTTGCCGGTCGGATTGATGTGATAGGTAATGTCGCCCTTGTTCAACTCTGCAGGCAATAGCGGATCAATGATCTGCTCTTTGACGAACTTCTGAATTTCAGGCAGCGTGACGCTTTCGTTATGCTGAGTCGAAACCACGACGGTATCGATCCGAACAGGCGTGTTGCCTTCGTATTCAACCGTCACCTGGCTCTTGCTGTCCGGTCGCAACCAGTCGACTTCCTTGTCAAAGCGGGCCTTGTTCAGCCGGTCAAGAATCTTGTGCGAGAGCGAAATTGGAAGTGGCATCAGTTCTTTGGTATCGCTACATGCGTAACCAAACATCAGCCCCTGATCTCCAGCACCGATCGCTTTTCCTGAATCGGAATTCTCATCAACGCCCATCGCGATATCGGGGCTTTGCTTGTCAATTCGCACGATGACTTCGCAGTCATCCGCACCGATGCCCGTGTCAGGGTCGGTGTATCCGACTTCGCGAATTACGTCACGAACGACTTTTTCGTAGTCCACCGTTGCTTCGGTGGTAATCTCGCCAGCGATGATCGCGATGCCAGTCGAAACCATGGTTTCGCAAGCAACACGGGCGTTCGGATCCTGCGCGAAAATCGCGTCGAGGACTCCGTCAGAAACCTGATCAGCCAGCTTGTCGGGATGTCCCATGCTGACAGATTCGCTGGTGAAGAGGTATTTTCCTTCAGCCACTAGAATTCTCCTGTTGGCAACAATGTAACTGGCAGTCCGTCGCCAACGTCATGTAGTAATCCCGTAGTATAACCGTGAAAGTACCCCTCACAAGGAGCGCCACGCTCAACCCCCGAATCCTCGCTGAAAATGCCATACTCGTCCTGACACGTTTTGCGCAATCGGCACACTCCAACTCAAAGCGAGCGTGGAAGTTGCGTTTTCGCCACACGGAACTGGTAGCGAGGCGAGGGTGATCCCACCCGATTGAGTCAGGCCCGCATCCGCCGGGGTACCGAACGCAGGGGAGCATCGTATCGACCAGCCGACACGTTCGCGTTTGGCAAAACGAAACCCGCCAATGCGTCGCCAGTTGCTTCTGTGGCGCCCGCCTGACTCTGCACCAGTCGCGATGCACGACCGCCCATGGTCGAGTCGAATTCTGCATCACGGTCAGCAAGGTGTTCGCCTAGAAAAGTCGCCATTTCGTTCGCGTCACGAACAACAGCAGCTGCATTTTCGGCAATCAACGATTCTGTCACGTCGCGAAAGTTCTTTGTGTTGGGACCGAAGCAAACCGCAGCTCCGAAAGCCGCCGGCTCGATCATATTTTGTCCGCCCCGGTCTCCAAGACTGCCGCCAACAAACGCCACATCGGCGATTCCCCACCACGCGGCCAATTCGCCAATCGTATCCACGAGCAGGATTCTTGCTGATAAATCCTTGCCCGGCCGCATCTCGTTTGCGGATTCGCCTGACGTTTCATCGACTTCGCTACGCCGAACCCACGGTAATCCGGATTCATCGAGCAACCGCGCGACTTCGTCAAAACGCTCGGGATGCCGCGGCACAATCAGCAACCATAGATCCGGATGACCAGCCGACACCTGCTGCCACGCCGTAAGGGCGACTTGCTCCTCCGGCGCCTGAGTACTTCCCGCGACAAAGACGCGATGATCAGTATCAATCTTCGCGAGCCGGCGGAGACGCTCCGTTCGCGGATTGAACCGGTCAAACTCGACTGAATCAAACTTTACATTCCCCGTCACGACGACTCGATCGCCAGAACTACCGAGCGCAAGAAAACGTTCCGCGTAAGTCTCATTCTGCGCTGCGATCAGATCGACATTTTGAAGCGAGGGAGCGATCCAGTGGCGAATACGCTGATAACCACGATGACTTTTCTCGCTCAGTCGCCCATTCACAATGGCGACGGACACATCCTGCCGGCTTGCGATGTCGATCAGGTTCGGCCACAGCTCCAACTCCATCAGAAGCAGCGCGGAAGGGCGGATACGCTGCATCGCCGTGCGAATGGCCCAACTAAAATCGAGGGGAGCGTAGCAAACCTCCCATTCGGCAAACTTATTCTTCGCCAGCCGATAGCCGGACGCGGTGGTCGTGGTGATGTACAGGTCGTGGCCGGGCCAACGCTTGCGCAACATTGGAATCAGAGTCGCCACAATGTTGATTTCGCCAACGCTGACCGCGTGCAGCCAGATACAGGGACGAGCGTTGTTGCGAACAGGCACGCGACCGAAGAACTTGGCCGCGAATCCGTCACGATATTTGCCATCACGAAACGACTGAAGCATCAGCCACGGAGAAACGAGTAGTACGAGGACAATGTAGACAGCGTTACGAGCGTATTGTTTCAATCGGTCCATGATTGTCGCCGTCGAAGAAAAACGCTCCGCGAAAATGACGGTCAGTAAGTTTGCAGTCGGCGATCTCTGGATAGGAGTTGTTGGCAGTGCGATTCGCGCCGACTGCGATCAGCCGGCTGCCCTTCGGCAACACGCCTTGTACTTCTTGCCGCTGCCGCAAGGACACGGATCGTTTCGGCCAACCTTCTGATCGCGATTGCGAATCGGTTCAACTTTCTTGTCACCGCCCTGCGTACTGTCAATTGCCTGCTGTTGTTGCTGGGCAATATCGCTGGTTCCCGGAGCCGCATCGTGACGCGCGTCCGTCTCGACCCAGGTCGAACCGACAAACCGCTCGTCCAGCTGTTCCATTTTGAAGATCAGATCGGTGACTCGCTCGCCATTCGAAGTCCACATTTCCTCAAAGATCCGCATGCCTTCACGCTTGTACTCGACCTTTGGATCCACCTGGGCATAGCCGACAAAACCGACCGCACTCTTGAGATGGTCCATCGCGAGCAAGTGGTCCTTCCACGCCACATCAACGAGCTGCAGCACCAGACTTCGCTCCATCCGTCGAATCTCGGGACGATGCCGATCTTCCGATGCCTGAATCAGTACCCGGCGAACTTCTTCACGAGTCATGCGGCGCAAATCACGCTCGGTGATTTCGCAGGACAGGTTTGCAGTCGCCCATGACCGAATCGCATCCAGTTGATCATGGGAAAGTACGGACGAAGCCAGCTCGTCCCCGTCGCAATTCCCAAACCACTCGTCCATCTGTCGATGAACATTCGCAGCACTCTCGTTCGCGGCGACCTGGGATTTCTTGCTGTGACCGATGAGGATTTCGCAAATCTCGTCTCGCTGCTTGCTCTTCAAGTCGTCTTCGCTGATGTCCACATTGAACCGGTCCCGCGCCCAATTTACCAGTGCGGCTCGATCCAGCCGCGATCCGCCAGAGTCTTTCGACGAGAACCGGTAGATCGCCGCCATAATCGGATACTCGGCTTCTTTGGTCTCGTACATTTCCGCGGCGCGATCCTTGACGAGCTGCACGACACCCGCATTGTCCATGCCCGCGATTTCATCTGGCTGAATGGTGATGCCAAATTTGTGCTGAACCCAGCCGCAGACGGAACGCACGCCAAAGTTGGGATCAAGGAAAACGCTACCTTCGGACAAATCGACTTTGCGAATCGATTCGTGCGCCTTCTCCTGAAGATGTTCGGCAAGCTGGTCACGCCCAACCTTTTTGAGGTCGCGATCGCGAAGGTTCAAGTCGTACCTGGCGTTGGCGTACTCTGCCATCGCTCCCCAGTTCCACTCTCTCTCTTCTTCTTCGAGCGGAAGGTTCTCTTCAATCCCGTCGTGGATCTTCGTCTCGGCCATGCGAACCGCCTGGTCAATCGCATAAGTCGAAGCTTCCTCAAATTCCATACTACGGAATTCACGCGACTCAAACTTGTTGTTCAGCCGATTGCTGGCCCACGTCGCAAACGTGTCCCGACCGTAGTTCTCCTCAAGGAACATATTCACGTAGTGATCAACCTGCTGATTGATCATTTCGAGAATTAGATCCTTGCAGTTCACGCCTTCGAGAACCTGCTGCCGATACGTGTAGACCCGCTTGCGCTGCTCATCCATGACTTCGTCATACTCGAGCAAATTCTTTCTTATCTCGAAGTTGCGCTCTTCGACCTTCTTCTGGGCACCTTCGATTCGCCGAGTCACCGGCTTGCTCTCAATCGCCTCGCCATCGGTCATCCCAAGCGTTCGGAACACTTTCTCAACCCACGGGCCAGCAAAAATTCGCATCAAGTCATCCTGAAGCGACAGGTAAAAGCGACTGCTACCCGGATCGCCCTGACGGCCACAGCGACCGCGAAGCTGCAAGTCAATTCGACGAGCCTCATGACGCTCGGTGCCGATCACGTGCAAGCCGCCGATCCCCTTCAGCTCTTCACCCTGCTCTTCCATGCCCTCCCGCTCAGAAATTTCCGCGACGAGGTCGTCCCACTCCTCGCGAGGTACATCAAGTCGCGTTTCGTATTTGTCTTGCAGCAATGCCCACGCCATCGTTTCCGGATTTCCACCCAGAACGATATCCGTACCGCGACCGGCCATGTTCGTCGCGATAGTCACCGCGCCTTTACGCCCGGCTTGAGCCACAATTTCGGCTTCGCGCTTGTGAAACTTCGCGTTCAGAACTTCGTGCTTGATGCCGCGTTTCTGCAGCAAGTCGGAAAGCACTTCACTCTTTTCAATCGAAGTCGTACCAACCAGCACCGGCCGCCCTTTGCGGTCGACACTCACAAAGTCGCTCTCTCTTACGGACTTCTTTTCTTTGCTTCCCTTCGGCTGGAAAACAATCTCGGAACTGTCTTCGCGGAGGATCGTGCCCCACTCTTCGCTGTCCCTGGATACAAGAACGTCCCACTTGTGCGTTCGCTCGATGTTCTTCGCAATCGCTTCGTACTTCTCTTCTTCCGAGCAGAAGATAAGGTCGGTGGCCTCGAGGCGCTGGAGCGGCCGGTTCGTCGGAATCGCGATCACATCCAGTTCATAGATTTTCCAGAATTCGCCGGCCTCGGTCATCGCCGTACCGGTCATCCCGGAAAGCTTGCCGTAGAGCTTGAAGAAGTTCTGAAGCGTGATCGTAGCGAGCGTCTGCGTCTCTTCCTTGATTTTGACGCCTTCTTTCGCCTCTACCGCCTGATGCAGACCATCACTCCACTGACGACCTTCCATCAATCGACCAGTGAACTCATCCACGATGATCACGTTGCCTTCCTTGACGACGTAATTCACATCCCGCTTGTAGAGGTAATGCGCCTTGAGAGAATTGTCGATCAGGTGCGGCCACTGCATATTGCCAGCCGTATAGAAACTCTCGACGCCCGCAAGCCGCTCCGCCTCGCGTACACCTTCGTCGGTCAATCCAACGTTGTGGTCCTTCTCGTTGACCTCAAAGTGAACATTGTTCTGCAACTGCCTCGCGACTTTGTCGGCGTCCGCATACTTGCGAATATTGTCGTGGGCCGGGCCTGAAATGATCAGCGGCGTTCGTGCTTCGTCGATCAGAATATTGTCGACTTCGTCAATGACCGCAAAATTGAGACGGCCTTGCGACTGCTGAAGATGCTTGGGGAATCGCTCGTCGCCTCGAGCCGCAGGACGCATATTGTCACGCAGGTAATCGAAACCAAACTCATTGTTCGTTCCGTAAGTGATGTCGCAAGCGTAAGCCGCCTGTCTTGCATCGACACCCATGTCGTTCTGAATGGCGCCGACGGTCAGTCCCAGACCAGTGAACAGTGGCCCCATCCACTCCATATCACGACGAGCCAGATAATCGTTCACGGTAATCACGTGAACACCCAGCCCCGTGAGCGCATTGAGATACGTCGGCAACGTCGCGACGAGCGTCTTTCCTTCACCAGTGATCATCTCGGCAATCGAGCCCGAGTGAAGCACCATGCCACCAATCAACTGCACATCGTAGTGGCGCATGCCGAGGAAACGCTTGCCACCCTCGCGGGCGACGGCAAAAGCTTCGACAAGGATGTCGTCCAGCGTTTCGCCAGCGTCCAGTCGTTGGCGAAACAGATTCGTCTGTTCGCGCAACTCCTCTTCGGTCATCGCTTCGTACTTCGATTCGAGCGCACCGATTGCCTCGACCTTGGGCTGCAATTTTTTTATGTAGCGGGCATTCGACGATCCAAAGACCGAAGTAATTCCACGTTCAAATTTTTGCATCACGCCAGCAAAGAACGCGCTAATCACGTCCCAGGCATTTTCCAGAAAGTCCATCATTCACTCAGCAAATATGAAATGAGTCCGCGCCACCGAACGGAGAGACCGTTCCCAACCTTGCGATATCGTGGCCCGTCAACGAAGCGTCGTTCCTACGAAGTCTCGGCATTCCATTTTGAACGTCGATAGCGACAAATTGCCGAAACCGCGAAAAGCCAAAAAAGAGCCGTAAAATACTGTGTTTGGTAGCTTATAACTGCCACAACGCCTGGTCAACCGCGACTTTCGCCCGCCCTCCTACAAACACGAAACAGGCAATGAATCGGGGTTCCTCCGCGAAGCAAATTCACCCGCCACTTGGTACCATGCTGGCACGCCGCCAACTGACCGGATCACCGACTTGTCCAAATCGACCACAACCAGCTCAACACAACGCTTCGTAACCCACGATTTTCGAGGCGAATTGATCATGCTCGGTACCGGTACGTCGGTCGGCGTGCCTGCCATCGGCTGCGGCTGTGACGTCTGTCAAAGCCCCGATCCACGCAACAAACGCACACGCTGCTCGATCGCCCTGGGGCTGCCGGAAGGCAATCTGCTGATTGACACTCCACCCGACATGAGAACCCAGCTGCTGCGTGAGAACATCGGGATCGTCCATTCGGTGCTCTACACCCACGAGCATGCAGACCATGTTTACGGCATGGACGATCTGCGGCTGTTTCAGTTCTACCTCGGTCACTCGGTGCCGATTTACTGTACGGAAACGGTCGAGTCGCGTATTCGCAAATCATTCGACTATGCCTTCGCCACGCATGAGAAAACGCATGCCGGTGCGGCTCCGCAAATTGAGTTCCAACGCATCGACGAAAACCAGTTCTCGCTGCTAGGTGCTGATGTTATCCCGATCCCGATGCAACACGGACCGCGATACAACGTTTTGGGATTCCGTTTTGGCAACGTCGCCTATTGCACCGATACCAGCCACATCCCGGACGAAAGTCTGGCAAAGCTGCACGACCTCGATTTGCTAATTCTTGATGCGTTGCGCTGGACGCCACATCCAACGCATATGCATATTGAAGAAGCCCTCAATGTCGTCGACAAGGTCAAACCAAAGAAGACACTCTTCACGCACATGAATCATGATCTCGATCATGAGGCTACCAACGCAAAGCTGCCGGACGGAGTCGACCTTGCGTTCGATGGACAGCGAATCCCGCTGACGTAGATGTTCAAAGATTTGCGGGCCAAAAGTCGAACCACAAATCAACCTGGGCAGAACGAATCTCGCTTCAAAAGGTGTTTTGAAAGGCGCTGGCGGGAGGGCGACGCGGGCGAAACTGGGGTGTGTAAATTCGATACTGCGTGGCACTTGCGCTCACGACAAACTTAAGTCAGTCCTTTGCCTGACCTCGGCCTCTCGCCCCAAGCAACCCTCCTCCGATGCAGTGGTGGCATGCGAAGAATGAGCAGGGCATACCACGCGTCGCGTGAGGAGGGTCGGAGCCAAAGCGACGGGGAGGAGCGACCATAGGCGTCGATGTATCTGCAACAGTTCGGGGCCGTTCTGGGCAACATAAAATCCGCTGCAAGGCCAACTTTACAACACACCGGCGGCTCTCCCTGAGCCACTGAGTCAATTTCAAAGCACCTTCTAACCGGCACTGAAACAATGTGGCTTGCGGAGCAGGACTCAAACTGATGTGGCACAAAAAACTCCGGCAAACCCTCTATCCGAGGGCAAACCCACCGCCTCAGTCGAGACTGGAAACGAGAGACTGGAAACGAAATAGAGCTTCAGGACGTCACATGAGACCGATAGTGACGAATGATGGTCGCTACTGGCCCAGAGAGAATCAGAGTGACTACCAGCCAGTTTGGAAAACGCAGCTTTTCACACCGGCCGATTCGATAGCGGACAATTCCGAGGAACCCAGTCTCGCTGACTGCGTCGCCAAGCCGTGATTGAGCCAACGGCCCCCAAGTCCACGGGATAGGCACCGGATAGCTGTTCTCCCATTGAATTTCTGTGCGCGAAAGATCACTTTCAACATACCAGTACCGGTTGCCAGCGGTCCCGGTACCATTCTTCTGACTTGGGGCGCCCAACCAGACGATCGCGGAGACAAGAAGAACCGCCCCGGCGACACCAAGCAAAATATCATCACCAAACCAGCCGGGTCTTTTTGACGGCTCGACTTCCGATCGTCGGGCCGTAGACTCCATGGTAGAAATGACAACAAGTTGGGCGATCCATACAGACGCCAACGGCAATAGCAGAACCAGAGCCAGGTGTTGAGCGACTCCCACGACTCCAACAGCAAGAACTATGAGCCCACAAAAAATTGCTACAAGTCGCCGGGCGATCCATCGAGCCGGTACCAGTCCAATACCGAGTAATCTGAATAGTCCCCAGGCGAGCGTCGGAGCCAGCAAAAATCCGTAAAGCTGGACGCTATCCAGTCGCAGGTGACGAAGCACTCCGGCGAGAACCGCGACGAGCGTGATGATGGCCAACGATTGTCGAAGCGTAAATTGACGGAACATACTGCAACAACGCCAGTGCAGAGCTTTTGTTTACGATCAGACGAATGCCGACTTGGCCTCTCACCTGGAGCGCGATTAATCTGCGGTTCACGTCTCAGACAACCACGAGCCAAGCGCTAGTTCGCCACAAGATCTTTTTCCAGAACAAGCATTCGCTTTTTCATCGGAACACCACCCGGCGCGGTGAATCCACCGAAACGGTCACCTGTAGAAGACACGACACGATGGCAGGGTACAACAATTGGGAAGCGGTTGCTGGACATAACGCTCCCGACGGCTCGCGCGGCTCTTGGCGACCCGGCGGCCTTTGCCAGTTCTCCGTACGTCATCGTCTTGCCCCAGGCAATCTGCCGGCAATTATCGACAACGGCCCGTTGGAATGGTGTATAGTCAGCGTCGTCAATTTGCACGTGGGAAAAGTCAACAAAATCTCCACGAGCGTATTGCTTAAGCTGTTTTTCCAGGGCGAGATATTCGCGCGGCACGCGGCGAGTTGGACTGCAACCTGCCGGAATTCTGCCGAGCACAGATTTCTCGGTCGTGTGACCAAATGTCAACCTCGACATACATTCTTCGTTCCAGGCGATTCCCATCCAGCCGAGTTTTGTATTAAAGACGTGGCATCCGGGTCGAACTTGCGTTGTTGTCATGCCTGAATTCCTTTTCCCTAATTAAATCGTAACCGTTCATAAATCGTAACCGTTCACGCGGGCAAGGGTCTGGCTCAATTTTTCGGCGGCAAACTGACTTATTTCGCTTTGTGGACAAACGCCGAAAATTTGTGCCTGACCCTCTCGAACCTGAGGAAACGTCAATATCCGTGAACGGTTACATTAAATCTTTACCATTGCTTTGACAGGTTCGTAGCACCGTTTTTATAATGGGGCTTCACGGAAGGTCGCAGTCACGGTTCTGCACTTTGATAATTTGACTTTGATATGCCGGCGGTTGCAAGGAGATCTGAATGCATCGTTACGTGAATTGTAGCGACGACTTTTACGTAAATCTGAATCTGAACACCGAGATGGAGCTAACGGGCAGCCGCGAAACAGTGCTGCACTTCTTCGAACTGATACAGCGAAAATATCCGACGATGCAGAATTTCTACAGTCGTGATCGAAATGATCACGTACTGGAAGAAAACAAGGAGCTCGGCAACTATCGCTGGTGCTCCGTCGAGAAGAAACGCGTCTGCTCAGGGTACGTAAATCCTGATTCGATCCAGTCGGTGATCGAGCAGAATCACGACATTCTTGATCTGGCTCCACACGCACTCTCAGTCAGTCCGCTCGATTGTGAGTCGATTAATGTGATGTTCGGTTTCGACTTTACCTATTCCGGGAATCACAACCAGCTGATCGCTGAGGCACTCGGCGTCGCTCCGGCTTTCGAGGGATTGCTCAACACGCCGGCTTCGAATGCCATCGCTTACGAACCGACGATTCAGTTCGCCATGTCCGAAGATTGCAAGGTGCAATGCCGGATTAATGTAGAATCGCGAACGAGCGCCTACCACATTCGCACCGGCGTCTTTCCGGAAGAACAGCTCAGCTGCTATGTGACAGCGCGACGTTTTGGCAGTTTGCCAGCCGGCAAATCCTATGTCGATGTCTGCGGCGAATTGACAGAGATCTGCATCGACATGGTGGACAATCACGTCATGGAGCAGTTGCTGCTGCCATTGCAACAAACGATCGCCATGAAATAACCGGCGGTGTTTGCGGTTCACTGGCCACTTTCCCGTGTCAGATTCAGTCGATCGCGGATGAATTCCAGCCGGCGCCTGCCACCATCCCCATCAGCCCGGCCTGCAAAAGATCATGCAGGCCGCAGCGGCGAACGGGCCTTCGTCTTCCACCATCGCCGCCGCAATGCTAGAACCACGCCTGGCTGGCGAGCGTTCGTTGTCGAACTCCTGCCGGGAAAGTTGGTCAATTCTCTCTGAGGAATGCAATGAAGATACTTGTAGTGTGTGGGACGAATCGCGACGGTGCGTTGACTCGGATGCTGGCGAAACAAGTCGCCATGATCCACGAAGAGCTTGGCGGAAACGTTGATTTCCTCGACATGGACGAATTGCCAGCGGACGCATTGCTACCAACCGCCTACAAAGACAAAACGCCAGCCGTACAGGCGCTGGTCGATCGCTTTCTCGCCTCCGATGGTGTTGTATTCGTCGTACCGGAATATAACGGCAGCTACCCTGGCATCCTCAAGCTCTTTGTCGATATGTTGCCATTCCCCGAAGGACTCGACAGTCGTCCATGCGCCTTTATTGGACTCGCCGCTGGACAATTTCGCAGCCTCCGGGCCGTCGAACATTTCCAGCAGGTAACAGGATATCGCAACGCCTTCAACTTCCCGCGCCGCGTATTCATCGGCGACAGCTATTCACAGTTTGACGACGGCAAACTAAAAGACGAAGAGATCGTACAGCGGCTGCAGGAACAGGCGAAAGGATTCGTCGACTTTGTAAAACGCATCAAGGCCTAAAGGCCCCAAGTAATCCCAAAGCATACACAGCCGCCGGATGGCGGGGGGCCAAGCCGACGACTGTGCAATCGGGCAGCGCGTTGAGCCGGAATCACCCCGGCGAGCCGGATGCAATGCGGAACGAATCTCATTGCCGGGAGTTTGTTGCAAGCACGGAGAATTAACTGACGGCACCTGGAGGCGAGCCGGCTGCGTGAGCTGCCGGGTGCAATGCGGTATGAATCTCATTGCCGGCCCAGCAAACGAAAACGATCACAACCCGACGCGTTAGCGAGGGACAACATCCTCGAGCACAGTCCCTCGCTCACGCGCCGGGTTATGATTTTGCAATGCGAGACGACCATTTGCCATGTGATGATCAGCACCCGCAGGCGAGCCGGCTGCGTCAGCTGCCGGGTGCGGCGGTAATGAATCTCATTGCCGGGCCAGCAAACGAAAACAATCACAACCCGACGCGTCAGCAAGGGACAACATCCTCGAGCACAGCCCCTCGCTCACGCGTT
>CALHZT010000152.1 GCA_938040995.1 uncultured Pirellulaceae bacterium
GGTGCGTTTGTTTGATTGTTCGTAAGTTGGAAGACGTGTTGGCGGTGGCGGGTCGCGGTGATGTGCTGGTGCAGGTCACGCGTTGGTAGGTCAAACGCTCTCGCGTCGGTACGGTCCTTCGCTCACGCGTTGATACGGTCCCTCGCTCACGCGTCGGGTTGTGATTTTTTGTTTTTAGAACGTCGCGTGGAATAAAATCACAGCGTGGTCAGGTTGTGAATTCTCAGCCGCGTCGGGCTTTTATTCGAACGCCTTCCTCAAGCCTTCCGCATTATATTAGGAACCGGGGCCAATTTGGCGAGAATTGGATTGCCAAGGGGCCCTAACCGGTTATTCGACGATCGGCGCAACAATCTCAAGTAGTTCTACTGCAGATTCGCTGTTTACATGCAGCCTCGCCGATCTGCCGTAGGTGGGCAAATCACTACCAAACAGTTCTTTCAGTTCGGTATCCGGCGTCACATGCCAGAGTGCGTCGAGTTTGACTTCTCGCATTACGTTTTGCTCGATTAGCACGCGGCCGAGCGGAGTCCGTTGCGATTCAATTTCGGCAAGTGCTGCCGGTGGTATCAGATTGCGGTTCAGTCGGACGACGCCGAACTGAACTACTTTTCCATCCGACTTTTTGGTGAGCAGGATCTTTCGCGCGTAGTAGTTTTCGTCCGATTCAACAGCGAGAACTTTTACATCCACCAGATCGTCATAAAATGCTTCGACGGTCACCGTCATGTGTTTCTCGTGATCGAGAAGCGTGCGATAGCCGCCGGGCATTGCTGCAGCGGCAGGGCTCAGCTCGCAGGGGACGTTCTCGTCAGAATAGAAGAGCGCGAGCAATTCATGTGGGTTCGCCGGATCAGGTGCTGCCGGTTCCGAAGGCAGTGACTCGTTTGCCATGACCGCTCCGCTACGAAACCGAAGAAGGCTGAGTCGACGGGTGGCTCACCGGTGGATCAATCGAAACGACGTTCGGTGCGTCTTCTTGCGGGCGGGTCAACACGGTGTCGATCAGGAAGTAAAGCAGGCGACGAAGCGGAAGTGGTTCGATCTCATCCGCAATCGACTCGGCCCGCGCCTGATACTTGTCGATCAGCCGGTTGGCTTTTTCAAATGCGTCTGCCTGCTGATACAGCTGCCGGACACGATTCAATCGAAAGCTCTCGTCTCGCGAATCGTCGGGGACAAGTTCCAGCAGCTCTGTCTGCTCAGCCTGGCCAAGTCCCTCGAGCGCCAACGCCCAGAGCAATGTCGGACGTCCGCCCAGAACATCACCACCAGCCGACATTTTGTTGTCGTGATCGCCTTGCCAGTCCTGCAAGTCATTAAGAATCTGAAACGCGACGCCAAGGTGGCGAGCGAACTTTTTGAGCGGTTCGTCGTAGCTGCTCGCGTCGCCAGCCAGCCGGACTCCGCAGAACAGGGCGGCCTCGAATGCCGGTGATGTCTTGAGTGCGTAAATCTTCATTGCGTCGAGCGGGCTCAGTCGTTTATCCCCAGCGTCTCGCCATAACAGCTCCGCACCCTGTCCCTCCGACAGCCGCATATGCGCCTGCGCCAGTCGGTCGAGGATGTCGCTTGCAACCTCGGCTCCTAAAGCCGCCGATTCTCGACTCACCAGGCGATACCCAAGCCCAATGAGGTAATCACCCACATTGATCGCGGTCGGCACGCCCAGCCGCCGATGCATCGTGGACGTCCCATAACGATTCGCATCGTCGTCCTGAATGTCATCGTGAACCAGCGAAGCCTTATGGAAAGTCTCAATCGCAAGTGCAGTCCGTTTTACGCTGTCGGCCGTCTTCGCAAGGTACTCCGCCCCATCGGCAGACGTGCCGTTGCCGCCCGTGAGCGCGTCATGAACGGCAAGCGTGATGAACGGTCGCGAGTACTTGCCACCAGCCGCGAGGAAATCGAGAGCCAGCGATTCAGTCGCAGCAATCGGATCTTTCGTCGGCGCAGCAACAATCTCTTCGTGCTGCTTTTGTTCGGCATCGGACGATTCGGCATCAGTAATGCGAACGGGCATCGCCAGTCGCCGTAATTCCGGCGTATCAAACATTTGTTTCGACGCCCGCATCAAATGCACGTAGCTGTTCGTTTGCTGCGTTGGCTTTGTCGGCTGGACATTGATCATCTGGTGGACCCAGTCCTCGTCGACTGATGTATTGCGACAGTCGCTGGACAGAAGCGGCACCGCCATGCACGGAATGCCCGCCAGGAGAATCTTGTCGATCGCCTTTTCAAGTACGTTCAGGCAAGCCACGCCAACGATCGCATCCACGTATCCGCTGATGATGATCTTGAGGACGATCGGCGAGCCCTCGGCCACGAGCACCTTGTAGCCCATCTGTTCGGCGATACCACGAAAATCGGCGATGCTGCACGCGCCGCACTTCTCGCAATCCAGTCCGAACTCGTCATAGTCGGCAGGGCAACCTTCCGCATGCTTCAGGCAATGCGGTAACAGAAACAGTCGCCGGTCCGGTGAAGTCGCCGCGACTTGCTCACGCCAAAATTCACTGGACAGCGTCACCATCATCCAACCGACGTATCCCTCGGGCATTCCCTGTTCTTCAAGGATCTTCCGAGCCACCGTTTCCATCTCATCTTTGGTGAGCGGATTCGACTTATCAAGCTGGTCGGCCACCTGAGCGCAAACATCGCGGAGTTTCTCCCTCAGCTCTTTGGTCTCGGGCACGAGTTTGAGATGCGAGGTTTTTCGGCGACGCGATTTTCGCTTGCCGTTGCTGGCATTGCCGTCCGCAGCGGCGCTCGTCGCGCTACCGTCAGCTTTCGCTGGTGAGTCAGCCTTCGATTCAGGTAAGTCAGCAGTTGCCAAGATTTCAGTCTCTACAAAATGAAGGAGGCTGCACGAAGCGCCGCGGTTGCGAACGTGATCGGATACATCCGCTCGTCGTACCACAGTTTAGCGAAGTACAGTCCGATCGGCGAGCCACCGGTATGATCGCCATTGTGGACAGCGGTACCAAGCCACTCAACACCTTTCGGGCAGGCATCGCGGATTTGAGCCAAACGATTCGCATTTTTCTCGACGATTCGACAGTATCGACCGGATCGCCCGTTTGGGCCGAATCCCGACTTGAGCGACTCACATTCACCGAGGCTGATCCCAACGGCGCTCAATGCTTCCAATGCGAGCGCTGTTTCTTCGACAGTATCGACGGGTACTTTTACCTGATGCGCGAAGGCGTGGTTTGATTCCCGGTTTGGATCAGAAAGTCTTTTTCCCCATCCGCCCGATTCTGATTGGCAGGAAAGCAGGTACTCCGTCGCCGACCCGGCGGCTTCGCTGTCGCCTCGACCGCATTTTGCAAAAGCCAACAGGACTTTGGATGTTCCATAGATTGGGTTTTCTTCTTCCGGATGAAACTGGTTGCCGAACCATAGCGGAGTCCAGCTGCCGTCCGCGTTCTGAATGTGCTCGAGGTACTTCCACCCGCGATCGTAGGCGGTCTGGATTCTTGACGCCAACTCTGGTCGTTGTGATACGACATCCGCGCGCCACGCATGGATGGCCCGGAGCACGTGCGCCGTCAAGTCGCTACCGCTGCGATCGAACGGCAGCTTGCCCCAGCCTTTGCAAAACGTTGGCCAGCCGCCATCACGATTTTGTAAATCCAGTAGCCACTCCATCCCCAGTGTCACGGCGCTTAAAATGTCGCTTCGAAGATCGTCCGGCACATCTGCAGCGTTCTCCTCAAGTCGCCGGAGTGCGAGCATCGCACCCGGTGTATCATCCGCGTCCGGAACCGCACCGCTTAGGTCGGTCCAGCCCCAGCCGCCGGGCGCTGCGCCGGTAAACGGATGTCGCTCCGAATGTTGGCAAGTCAGTAACCAGCGAATACATGCGACCCGGTCCCACGATGCCGTTGGTGTACAGGCTTTAGCCTGCGACCGCGCACCTTCGCCGCGACCATCTTCGCCGCGACCATCTTCAACTCGCGAAGCTTCAGACGCTTCCTTCTCTTCATCGGTGGTTGTACCTTCCTCATCCTCTGGCAGGCTAAAGCCTGTACTCCAACTCTTGCTCTCGCCGCTCCAGCCATCAAGCCCATGAACCGCCAGCGACGTTACCCAGGTCGCAAGGTTCGTATCAATCGGCCAGCTACCTTCCTCGCGAATCGTCTCCTTTAAAAATCGAAGCCCACCTTGCACAACCGCATGGTTGGTTCGTCCCGTCGACGCGAGACTCATGACGATAAAACTTGTCAGCGGAATCGCCTCGAGGTAACCTCCGCTCGCTGGTTGAATTCTCTGCAACACTTGAAGACTGCGACCAACCGCCAGGTGCCGCAAAAATCGCACGACAGGATTCCTCGGCTTGCGATGAAAATAGATCGCTTGTCCGACTGCGACGAGAGCCGGAATGGCATAACTCACGACTGGTAGACGCAGCCACCGGTACCAGGCCTGCGGGAAAACCGTCAACTCGAAAGGAAGCGCCGAGACCTCATTCCAGGCGACTTGTCCAGCCAGCGCGTAGTTCATCAGGATTGGAACGGCAAAGGTTTTGTCACGCCCATACCGCTTGCGAAGCGCCGGAATTCCACCGGCATGGTCGACATAGGCGCGCGCTTTTGTCCGCGCTAGACTCCACTCAGGTATCGCTGCAGAGAACAGATCTGGGTTCCCGTCCGCTGTCTTTTCGGCGATTTCGGATGCCGCGATGACGAGCATTGTCGTCGCAATGTTGGAAACGCTGTCCGGCGTATCGCCCCAACCGCCGTCAGGATTCTGCCCATCGATAAGCCAGTTCGACGCACGAATTACGAGCGGCCCCAGATCCGGTTGTTCAGTCGCGGCCAGGTGAGGCAATGCCGTGGCGATCGCGCTGATGGCTGTTGCCGTCGCCAACGCAGACGATGACAACTGGCCAACCCAGTGGCCGTCAGGATTGCGCTGGTCAATCAACTCGGTTTGCAAACGCTCCAGAGTCGACGAAAGCGTTTGTGATGACGAGTCGATTTGATTCAAATCCGCTGTTCCTCTGCACGCCGATGGCTCATCTCACATCGGCGAATGGCTCCAGCGTTTCTATCCGGGCCGGACGCGCTCGTGAGTGTTTTTCGTGTCGGCAGTCACTGTTGTGTGGCTGATTCTATCCCATCGTTTGGGGGCCGTAAAACGAAACGGGTAGGGTCGGCATCAGGGTAGATTCGCGATCTTACGTACAACCGGCATAACTGGATTCCGCATCCAATGGGATATGCAGGCGCGAGAAATTGAATTGGGGCGCCATCGTCGCGGTTGCCGAAATTACCGAGAGAGTCAAAATCTTTTACTGCATGCAAGATCAGGGACCTTCCACACATGGATAATGTACGAGCCATCAAGGGCGGGATCATTGGCGCATGCGTTGGCCTGGCAGTGTGGGTCACATTCGGTTTTCTTCTTGGCGGTGCTGGAAGCTGGATGGCACTGGTCGTCGGTGGACTGACTGGGCTTGCCGTCAATCGTTGGTCCACGGCCGAGTACAAACCCGTATCGTATGGCGGTTTGGCGGCCATGTTCGCCCTTATCGCGATTCTCGCTGGCAAATATTGCGTCCTCTCTGGAGAGTTGCGAGCCGCGAAATCGGAAATTGCCAGCTTTGAACCGGGCGAAGAAAACATGATTGCGTGTATCGCAAACAAGTTGTCTGCTGAGATCGAAAGTCAGGGGCAATCGTCTGAGCGGCTTGTGGTCGAAGGCGAGTTTCCCAACAAGTCGCAGTTTGCGCCTGCGGTTTGGCGAGTCGCGGAAGGGATGTGGAAAACGCTTGGCGATTCCGACAAAACGATGTACCACGACGATGCAAAGAGAGAGCACGCGGCCATCTTGGGTTTGCCCGACTCGGTGATTCATGGCTCACCCAACTCGGTTGCTCTCAAGCAACTGCCTTCGTCGTTTGGACTGATGGACTTTCTGTGTATCCCCTTGGGGTTGGCTGCCGCGTTCTTTCTTGCAAAGCGGGATGGCGGTAGAGACCTGGAGATGAATTCGACAATCGATCGCCTGCATCGCAGCATGGATGCTTCCAGAGCGCGGCAAGCATTTGGGCGGGCGTCGAGCGCGGCTCCCCTGGTGCAAGCCGAGCAAGATATGGAATTCAAGAAAAACGTCAGCGACCAGATCGCCGAACTTCGCAAAGAGGCTCGTGCCGCGGCAAGCGGTTTACCCGTTCAGACCCCGGCTCCGGCTGGCGGAGAACGAAAGCGGCGCCCGCCAGTTCGTCGAAAAGTCGAGCGAAACCGCGGCTAGGGCTCGTCTCGCAAATCGTGAGCGGCTTCGGCGCTAGCCGCCGGTGGAATCGGAATGGCCTTTTATAAAAGGACTCGATTCGTTCGCTCACGGATGCAACGAAAATACGAGACGAGCCCTAGCCAGGAGGCTTGCGACTTATCGAGCATCCTCGAAACCGTTAAATTATCCGGATGCTTTCTGACGAAACTCAACGCGAAGAACGGTTGCCACCCAACCAGCAATTGCTCAAAGGGGATCGTTGGCCCGTGGTGGGCCAGTCGGCTGATGAAGTCACGAGTCTGCCGGTCGACACCGAATGGTCCGTTTCCGTGGCCGGGCTTGTTGAATCCCCGCGTCACTTCTCTCTCCATGAGCTTCGCGAACTCGGTCTCGAGAGTCGCCGGTTAGACATTCACTGTGTGACGCGCTGGTCCCGATACGACATGGACTTTGCCGGCGTACCGCTTTCGCGAATGTTGGAGCAATGCAATCCAACCGCAGATGCGCGATACGTTTCTTTTTCGGCGAGGACAGAAAGATCGCATTCGTCATCGATGCCGCTTGGTTTGGCGCTGGAGCTGGGTGCGTTTTTGGCGGTGGAGTATGACGGGCAACCACTGCCTGCCGAGCATGGCGGGCCGGTACGAGTCGTCATGCCGGGGAAGTACTTTTACAAAAGCGTGAAGTGGGTCGAGCGAATTGAGTTGCTGGCGAACGACCGGCTTGGCTACTGGGAATCCGACGCTGGTTATCACAATGAAGCCGATCCGTGGAAAGAGCAGCGTTATATAGCGGCGTCGATCAGCAAGCAGGAAGCCGCCAAGCTGATCGAGAGCCGTGATTTTCGCGGTCGCGACTTGCTAGGACTATCGGCGGCTGACCGGGACCTTGTTGGATTGCAGGCACAGGATGTTCTGCTTCGTGATGCCGACTTTCGCCGCGCGAATCTTCAGGGTGCTGATTTTGCTGGCGCGAATCTGTCCAATGGCCATTTTCAGGATGCCCAATTGAGCGGAGCATCTTTCGCCGGCGCCGATCTCGACGGAGCCGACTTTTCCGGTGCCGATCTACGCGGTTGCAACCTGAACGTTGGTTCGATGTTCGGAACCACCTTTCAGTCGGTTGATTCCGCCGGCGCTTTGCGTGCCGCCAGGATTGATTCAGGCACGTCCATTGATGAAAGCAAGCTTGGCGGACTCACCGACGAGCAACGTGAATTTCTTGTGGCGGCAACAAAGTAGCATGGCCGACCGCGCACGTTGGTGTACAGGCTTTAGCCTGCGACCTCGCGTGATTTGGCTTAGCTCTCTGTCCGCTGTCATGTAGTGGCCAGCTGCCCGAGCTGCGCAGAATCTCGCTTCAAAATATGGTCTGTCGCATTTCCCGGCGGCCGCAGCCTATCCCACATTGTGCCGCGAACAACTACGATACGCGTACCGGCAACGAACTGAGCAGCTTCCGCGCTGCATCAAATACCAAAGGAATGACTTGATGGCTGACCAATCTAAATCGGGCAACCCCGTGCAACGCGATATGGAACTCATGCGTCGCCTGTCGCCGCGAAGAAATTCCTCAACGGCGGAAGACCTCGAGCAACTCGTGGTCGAACAGCTCGAGCATTTCTCGATCGAAGCCGATTCAGAATTTGGAGTCATCCTTGCTGACCTCGTCCGACGCATGTACCAATCGCAGGACGATATCGAAACGCTATGGCAGGTCGCGCTGGCGGGTTTGCACGAATTGCCAGCCGAAGACCGGATCTCGCGTTTCAACGCCAAGAAGTTCGTTTCATTCCAGCTGGCCAAGTTGCTCGACAATTTTCAGAAGACATTTCGGCGAAGTTACCAGACGCTCGACATGTCACCAGCTTCGCAGATTGCCAAAGGCCCGTATCCGATTCTGGATAACGTGACGGCGATTTTCTCGGCGACTCCCGTGATCACCCGAACGGCGACTTATGTGTATGCATGTGCCGAGTGGATTGAGGACGCGTTCGCTGGAAAAGATTTCATGTTGGAGATCTACTCGCGACTTCTCAATCCGACCAGCATCTCGCTCGCGAATCATATCGTTGACCTCGAAGCCGGTCGCTATGCCGACGAGTACCTTGCCTGGAACTTTAACAGTGGCATGGCGGCAATCGATTCCACACTGGCGCATCTTCTCGGCCGTGACGATGTGCTGATTTGCAGTCGCCATATCTACGGCGGTGCGTATCAGCTGATTCATGACTGGTACGCGAAAAAGGGGAATCTCGAAATCGCCGTGGAGATGTTCGATGGATACGGCGTTGAAGATTTCGAGAAGTGTCTCGCAATGGTGAAGGAGAAGTACAAGGATCGTTTCGCCGATGGGCGCAAGGCGTATGTTTATCTTGAATCGCCTTGTAATCCGCACGGTTACGTCATGGACGTGCCCGGGATTTGCAAAAGTGCCCACGCGGAGGGCTTACGAGTCATGCTGGATGCGACCGTCGGGACGCCGTTTCTTTGCCAGCCACTGCGACGGGACGATGTTGCCGAGCGTCCCGATTTTATGATCCATAGTTACACCAAAGATATTTCTGGAATGGGGAGTGTGATCGCCGGTTGTGTGATTGGTCGCAATGAGGACATGTTCATTCCCAAGGGAGTCACCATGGGTGATCATTCGTGGGATCAGACGATGTTCTGGAACGTTTACTATGTCAAAGGCGCGTTCCTGAATGCCGATGCGGCGTTCGAAGTTCTGCAGGGGCTACGGACGTTGGATGTGCGAATGCTTCGCAAGTGCGTGAATACGGAGATTCTCGCGAAATTCCTGGCGTCGCACGAACAGGTCAACGTGCACTGCAACGCGCTTGAGGATCATCACAACGCGGACCTTCGTGAGTCCGAAATGTTTCTCGGATTGCCGGCCCCGCTGTTTACGATTGATATGGGTGAAATTCCTCGCGGTGCTTTTCAACGATTCTTTGACAATCTTTCGCCCGTCTTCGGGCACATGATCAGTCTTGGCCAGTCGAATACGATTGTCAGCTGTCCATCACTGACGACTCATTCAGAGCTGGATGAGAAAGCGCTTGCTGCCGCAGGTTTAACGCCGACAACGATCCGGCTGGCGGTGGGCGACGAGGATCCGCTTGACCTGATTGATCACCTGCTGAACACGGCAGCGACGACGATCGATCAGGAAGTTCCCGGTTTTTCGAAGGGATTTGCCAGTCGCGAGAAAGTTGTGCAACTGATTCGTGAGTGTTACGTTGGAGCCCATCAGAAATATATTGATAATCGGCTTTCTGAATACGAAAAGTAGGCTGGAGCGAATCCGGCGAGCCGCAATTCAAAATCCAGGATCAGGTTCGAATGTACCTTCGCTTCGCCAAACGCTTGCTACTTGAAACTGACAAGCGACTGCTTTGGAAAGCCGTTGCCAACGCCGGCTATCGCGGTGTGCGGAGCGTGCAGAAACATAAATCGCGGCTGAAGCGAGGCGAATTCTTTCCGCCGTTCATTTACATCTCGATTATTAACAGCTGCAACCTTCGCTGTCAGGGTTGTTGGGTCGATGTGGCGGCTCCTCAGCACAAAATTGAGATCGACGCGATGGATCGTCTGATCAACGAATCCAAAGCCATGGGAAATTCCGTTTTCGGAATTCTCGGTGGCGAACCGTTCATGCACAGCGAACTGCTTGAAATTCTCGCTCATCATCCAGATTGCTATTTCCAGATTTTTACCAACGGCCACTTCATCACCGATGAAGTTGCCAGAGAGCTCAAGCGACTGGGCAATGCGACTCCCCTTGTCAGTGTCGAAGGCAACGAGATTGTCAGTGACGAGCGTCGCGGCAAACTCAACGTTCTCAGCAAGACGATGGAGGGGCTTGAGAACTGTCTCAAACACGACTTGTTCACCGGCGTCTGCACAAGCCTCTGTCAAACGAACATTGATGACTTGCTGACTGAGAAGTGGGTCGATCGCCTGATCGAGATGGGCGTGTTCTACACATGGTTCCATATTTACCGGGCCGTCGGGCCGGACGCGAATCCGCAGTTGTGTCTGACGCCGGATCAGCAGCGACGCGCGCGGCAGTTTGTTGTGGATATGCGAGTCACCAAGCCGATTGTGTTTATCGACGCGTACTATGACGGCGAGGGGCAGGCGCTATGTCCTGCGGCGACGGGCTTCACGCATCACATCAGTCCGTGGGGTGATATCGAGCCATGTCCGGTGATTCAGATGGCCAAGGAGTCGATCCACGACGAGCGTCCACTCCGCGAAACGTTCAACGAATCAGAATTCCTGACGGAGTTTCGTGAACTCGCTGCCTCGGCGACCAGAGGCTGCATCATTCTCGAGCGGCCAGATCTTTTGGAAGACCTTGCCGAGCGACACGGGGCCAAAGATACGACGGCGCGGGCGAAATCGTTTGTCGAACTCAACGAGATGACGTCGCACCCGTCGCAGTATGACCCAGGGCATGAGATCCCCGAGAAAAGCTGGGCTTATCGAATGGCCAAGCGGTTCTGGTTTAATGACTATGGCGCCTATGGGAAGCACTTTCGCGACAACGAGTGGCGAAAACCGGACGGCAAGAAAGCCGCGGCGCGGGAGGGCGAGGCTCCGTCCGAGCCGCTTGGAGCTTAGATACCCGGTACCCAGCCGCCAGTACGCCGAGTAATCACCATTTGAAATTCCATTCGTCACCTGCATCTCGCGCCCTATCATAAATTCACTTCCAACTGCGTTCTTTCAACTGCAAACTGAAAACTCCCGAATAGACAAATGCTACATCTACCCGTTATTCGTTGGGGCAAGCCTTACGAATCTCTCGAAGTCGCCGAAGTCGTCCACTTCCATACTGGCGAACCGATTGCCAAAGTCAGTCAGGCAAACGGCGGCATCATTCAGCGCGATATGCGCAAGTCGCACAAGGCTCGCGAAGCCCTCAAGAAGATTCCATGCGAAGATCTGATTGCGATCTGCGCCAAGGCCGCCGACCTGTTTGAAACGGCAACGCTTCCGATGGGAGACGGCACACAATCGCCTGACGAATTTGTCCACGCTCAATCGGCGAGCACCGGTTTGCCGGAACACATGTGTCGCGGCAACATGAAGAAGAACGCGTTTGTGTTGCGAAACATGCGCGAGATTCTGGACTGTCTGACTCGCGGGCTGGACCTCGGCATCCTGACCAACGGATACGGTACGGAAGATCGCGGCGTCATCGTTAGCTACCAGGCTCAAACGCCTGTGCTCGGTGCCGTTCTTCCCTCCAACTCACCAGGCGTTCACACATTGTGGCTGCCAGCGATTCCGCTGCAGATTGGCCTCGCCCTCAAGCCGGGATCCTCGGAACCGTGGACGCCGTACCGGATCGCATCGGCCTACATCGAGGCAGGCATCCCAGCCGAAGCGATCGCGTTGTATCCCGGTGGACATGACGCCGGTCCGGCACTTCTATCGTCGTGCTCGCGAAGCATGATCTTCGGATCGCAGCAAACCGTTCAACAGTATCACGGCAACCCGAAAGTTCAGGCGCACGGTCCGGGTTTCTCCAAGATCCTGATCGGCGATGACATGGTCGATCAGTGGCCCGACTTCCTCGATGTGCTCGTGGAAAGCGTCTTCTGCAATGGCGGCCGCAGTTGTATCAACGCGTCTGGAATCTGGGCGTCGCGGCATACCAAAGAAATCGCACAGGCGATCGCGGAAAAAATCGGCCCAACCGAAGTGCTCCCGCCGACTGATCCAAATTCCGCGCTCGCAGCGTTTACGAACGCACCTGTGGCTGTAGCCGTATCCAAAATGATCGAAGGCGACCTGGCCGAAACCGGAGTCACCAATATGACCGAGTCGTATGGTGACATTCTGGTTGAGCAGGAACGATGTGCTTACTTGCGACCGATGATCGTGCATTGTGATTCGCCGGACCGGGCAGTCGCTGCCAAGGAATACATGTTTCCCTTCGCGTCCGTTGTAGAATGTCCCCAGGCAGACATGCTGAAGAAGATCGGTCCGACACTGGTTGGAAGTGCGATTACTCAGGACGCAGCGTGGATTGGTCAGTTGGGCGAATGCATTGATATCGACCGGCTGAACATTGGTCCAATTCCCACCAACCGATTGAACTGGCTGCAACCGCACGAAGGCAATATCATCGACTTCCTGTTTCGCTCCCGTGCTTATCAACGAGCCGATTCGTTGGTGACGGCGTAAGCGAGATCCTCGGTAGTGGACGAGGCAACGAGTCCCGAAAATCGATAAGTCATCCCGGTACGGACTCGTTGCCTCGTCCACTACTGACACAATGGAATACCTCTTGCCTCTCGACACTTCCCACACCCTTAACGAAATCCAGACGCAGACCAAAATCGTCTTTGGTGAAGGCCAAGTCGATTGTCTGGGTGATTTGGCAGTGGAACTCGCTGCGAAGCGAGCGCTCGTTGTCAGCGATCCCGGCATCATTTCGGCTGGGCATACGGGGCGAGCCGTTGATTCGCTCACGGCAGGTGGGATCGAGGCGGCGATTTTCGACGGCGTGGAAGAGAATCCAACCACGGCTCATGTTGAAACAGGCGTCGCCTTTGCCAAAGAGTTCGGTCCCGATTTGATTATCGGAGTCGGCGGCGGCAGCTCGATGGACTGCGCGAAAGGAATCAACTTCGTGCTCTCTTGCGGCGGCACAATGCACGACTATCACGGAGTCGGCAAAGCCACCGGTCCACTCCTGCCAATGATTGCGGTGCCAACCACGGCGGGCACCGGAAGCGAGGCCCAGTCCTTCGCGCTGATCTCCGACGCGGAAACGCACGTGAAGATGGCGTGCGGTGACAAGCGAGCCGCGTTCAAGGCGGCGATTCTGGATCCGCGACTTACGTTAACGCAACCAGCCGTGGTGACCGCGCTCACTGGTATCGACGCAATTTCGCACGCGATCGAAACCTACGTGACGAAGAGGCGCAACGAAGTTTCGCAATCGCTCAGTCGTGAAGCGTGGCGTTTGCTCAGTCACAACTTCCCACGTGTCATCGAATCACCGGACGACTTGGAGGCTCGAGGCGGGATGCAATTGGGAGCCTGTTTCGCAGGGCTCGCAATTGAAAATTCGATGCTCGGTGCCGCGCATGCTTTGGCGAACCCAGTCACGGCCAAATATGGCACGCCGCACGGTCAGGCTGTCGGGCTAATGCTCCCGCACGTTGTGCGACACAACGCCAAGGACAAAGAGATTGGGCAGATTTATGCGGACTTGAATGAAATCTCTGGCGACGAAGATCTTGCCGGCCGCCTGTCCAGCTTGCTGGAACTCGCCGGGCTGAAAACCAGACTGTCCGACCTCGCTGTTGACGAAGGCAGCCTGCCAGAGCTTGCCGACGAAGCTTCCCAACAATGGACCGGTACATTTAACCCGGTACCCGTCGATGCGGTATCACTTCTGCAGATCTACCAGTCGGCGTGGTAGTAAGGTTCGTTCGAGAAATTACTGTCTGATCTTCCTCCGTCTTTCCCGCGCAGGCGGGAATCCATTGAATCGGCTTGGCTTTTGATGCAGGGAAAGACATTGAGCGTTAATACGCTTCGAGTGGGTCCCCGCGTTCGCGGGGAAGACGGCCATAGGCCGCCAATTGAGTCGTCATGAACGGAGATTCCTCCGTCTTTCCCGCGCAGGCGGGAATCCATTGAATCGGCTTGGCTTTTGATGCAGGGAAAGACATTGAGCGCTAGTACGCTTCGAGTGGGTCCCCGCGTTCGCGGGGAAGACGGCCTTAGGCCGTCAATTGAGTCGTCATGAACAGAGATTCGACACTAATTGATCCTGTCTATCCAAGTCACAAACGTGCACGCACGGACTGATTCAGCTGACGTGCGGAAGAAGCTTGCAGATCTTGCGAACGACTAGCGACAGGACAATCGAAGCCAGAATGAAAAGAAGGAAATTGACTGGAAACGCAAACTGTTTCCACACTTCCCATGACAGAATTTGTGAGTGTACTACGTAAACTTCGAGTGAAATTGCGCCGAGTCCGGCTCCGAGTGCCCAAAGCACTTTTCTGCCTTTTACCCAACGGACCGTTTCTGGGTGGCTCAGAATCCTCAACGCGAAAAAGGAAAAGGCGAAACCTGCCACGAACAATAACAAAAATGCCTCCACGGCGACTCCCATGCCAGCTATGCAGAACTTGAGTGTTGCGTAGCAAATCGCCGTCGCAAAGAACGCCAACCAGTCGAGTCGACGGATAGGCTTTAGCAGAAGTTTCTCTTTGTGTTCGCCAAACCAGACTCCGAGCAACGTGCTGAGAAGGAAGGTGGTCCACAGGAAATAGTGGTTAAGGGTGCCGGTTTCAAGCTTTGAACTGGATGCGGACAGGCGAATTATATCCGGGACCGAAAGGAGAACGCACGCGACGATACACGTACCGAGAACAGCAATGTGCTTCCACGTCGACTGCCCGCGGACGTAAAAATAGATGACAACGTAGTAGACAACGATTTTTGAAATGAAATGCAAGTTGGTTGGATAGATGTGGAACAGATAGTCGGCCGGCATCCAGACTCTCCACATTCCCCCGATGGCAAGGTTAAACAGGACCACGCCAACAAGGACCGTTGGATAGAGTCGCAGGATTCGACGACCGTACCATGCTGGAAATGCCGTTGTTCTGGTCCGGTGACTGAGTGCCAGTCCGAGCCCCGAGCAGTAGAAGAACAAGACGAGACCCAGCAGTCCGCCGCCGGCTAATTCTGATCGCGGATAGATATTTCCCATGTGGGAGTTTACGACAAGCGCAGTGGCAACGCCGCGAATCAGTGACGTGTCGATTCGATTGAGTTCGTCTGTCATTCGCCTTCGTCAGTCACAATTCGGCCCTGGTGTTTTCGTCTCGTTGGCGAGTATAAGCGGATTGCCAGGTTATTCCAGCGGTTGTCGGCGAGACGCTCAACTTTCCGACGATACCGTAAAGTCGGTTCTGGTCGTTGCCTGTTAGTAGGTATAGAATGGCTTGGAGAACGCACGGCTATTCGCCTAACCATTCACTTTCGGAGCCATCATCCGTGACCGGCATTCGCACTTCACTTTGGCAAATTCTGGCTAGCATTGTTTTTGTCAGTTGCGTGGGAGTCGCAATCGCGCAAAAAAATGTCGCCGATGAGGCGTGGTCGCTCTTTCGTGGCAATCCGCAATCTACCGGAGTCGCAAAAACAACACTTCCGGAGAAACTCGAGCTGCTCTGGGAATACAAGATCGAAGATGGTGCTTTTGAATCAGCAGCGGTGATCGAAAACGGCGTCGCGTACATCGGTGATCTGGATGGCTTGCTTCTTGCCATCAGCATGAAGGACGGCAAAGAAATTTGGCGATACAAGTCAAAGTCCGATATCGGATTCGCCGGTTCACCGGGCGTGAAGGACGGCAAGGTCTACGCGGGCGATCTGGACGGGCTATTCTGTTGCGTCAATGCAGAGGATGGAAAACTGCTTTGGGAATTTTCGACTGATGCAGAAATCGACTCGAGCCCCAATTTCTACAAAGATCAGGTACTCTTCGGCTCGCAGGACGCCACGCTTTACGCCTTGAACGCGAAGTCTGGTGAGCTGGTCTGGAAGTTTCAGATTGACGACCAGATTCGTTGCACGCCTTCCATCGTGGAGGACCGTGCGTTTGTTGTTGGTTGCGACGCGAAACTGCACATTGTTGACCTCGACGGACAAAAATCGGCGGGCAGCGTCGCTATTGATGGACCTTCCGGCGTTACGCCAGCGATCGCCGGTGATCACGCTTACTTTGGGACAGAATCTGGAACGCTCTTCGGGATCGATTGGAAGGATCAGTCGGTGGACTGGATTTTTTCGCCGGAAGGTCGATCGGGATCGATGCGGAGTTCAGCCGCAGTGACCGACGAGCTCGTGATCGTGGGTTCACGCACGAAACGGGTTCTCGCGGTAGAACGGAAAACGGGCAAGAAGCGTTGGGAGTTTTTGACGAAGCGCGGAATCGACTCGTCGCCACTTATCGCCGGCGACCGGGTCATCATTGGATCCGACGAGGGACGCATTTACGGACTGAGTCTCAAGACTGGCGAGAAAATCTGGGAGCATGAAGCCGGCGGCAGTTTTTCGTCGTCTCCGTCCGCAGCTGAAGGCAAGCTGGTGATCGCGAGTACGGACGGCGTCGTTTACTGCTTCGGTGCGAAATAGGTCGTTGGTGGCTCGGGAGGGCGAGGCTCCGTCCGAGCCGTGAATTGCCGAGTCGGCTAATTGTTGTTGAATGCGAACAGCGTCTTGATGGCCGCAAGGAGATCAAAAGCGAAGAGAGCCACAGCGGCTCGGACGGAGCCTCGCCCTCCCGGGCCACCAACGACCTATTTCGCACCGAAGCAATAAACGACTCCATCCGTGCTCGCGATCACAAGCTTCCCTTCAGCCACAGATGGCGACGATGAGAAACTGCCGCCCGCTTCATGCTCCCAGACCTTTTCGCCAGTCTTGAGACTCAGCTACTATTGCTGGCACTGCGCGGTGTCGACCGTCAGAATGTGGAATGATCCAACACCGCTGGTACCGGCCTACACGCTCGCGGCGAAAGGGAGGGCGAGGCTGGCCTGTCAAAAATGTGGCTATTTGATCGCTAAATTAGAGATTGATATTTGAGAACTGTTGCGCAACTTCGTATTAGATATTTTGACAACACGTCCAATAGCGAAGGAGCGCAACAGTGTCGT
>CALHZT010000153.1 GCA_938040995.1 uncultured Pirellulaceae bacterium
TCCCAGAGCCACCCTCGGTCCCGCCACAACGCCTGCCCTTGCACACACCCGGCAGCTCACGCAGCCGGCTCGCCGGGAACACATTGGCAATTATTCGACACTCGTGCACTGTCCATCCCGTAGGGATTTCAGCCGGTAGCCCGTGGTAAGCGCAGCGCCACCACGGGTTAACTACCAAAGTATTCCATCGGTCGAGCAAACCGCTTGAACTCCTTTCGCCGTTAATCGAGACCGAAACGGCTCGCGGATGAAATTCAAACGCCGCGATTCCGGTCTCGGTTGACCGGCATGAAGTGGTGAGCGGAATGGCTCGACCGGCGTGGCCAATGCCGCATACCGGCGGTGGCACTTCGTTTACCGCCGGCTACAGGCTGCAAAGCCTTCGGCTTAGGATCGTTCGATCAATGAGTGTCGAATCTCCGTTCATGACGACTCAATTGACGGCCTATGGCCGTCTTCCCCGCGAACGCGGGGACCCACTCGAAGCGTATTAACGCTCAATGTCTTTCCCTTCATTAAAAATGCCAATCCGATTCAATGGATTCCAGCCTGCGTGGGAACGACGGAGGAAAATCACGCAGTAATTTCTCGAACGATCCTTAATTGCCAATTCACACCCACGGCGAGCCGGCTGCGTCAGCTGCCGGGTGGGAACGCCGAACGAACGATCATCGCCAGCCGTTTGGCGCTGGTTCCCAGAGCCACCCTCGGTCCCGCCACAACGCCTGCCCTTGCACACACCCGGCAGCTCACGCAGCCGGCTCGCCGGGAGCACGCCTACATTTCTCACACGCGACTGCACAAACAATAAACAGCCGCCGGCTAGTGGGGAGACTAAACCGACGACTGCGCAAACCCGCATCTTCACAAACGAGCAATGTTATCCCAGCTCAGCGAATACCCGGTCCAACACACTAACCAGTCCTGATTCACGACGCTCTTTCCGGTCTTCATCCGCGTCGTCAGTCGAACGGCTCAGGCTATCGGACGAAGTGAACTTGTTCGCATTCCAAACATTGAAATCAGATGCATCGACTACGCCGTCTGAATTGAAATCACCATCAGTCCAGTTTGAAGTACTCGTGAACTTGCTCCCATTCCACGCATTGAAATCGGACGCATCAACGACACCATCCAGATTCGCATCTCCTGGCAAGTAAGCATTACCACTGGCGAGGTTTTCGGCTCCGGCAAGAACCAACCACACATCGCGATCCGCCACCGTCACCAGGTTATCGTTCGTCAAGTCGAAGGTTCCTGGATCGGCAGGTCCACTCACGATGTTGGCCTGCAATGCGTCGATGTCGGCTCCATCACAAACCGTGTTGCCATCGAAATCACAAGCAAGTGAATTGCCACCACGGTTCAAATTGAAATTGGCCACGATGTCACCGGTACTTCCCGAAGTACTGGTGACGTCAAAATTCGATTCGCCAAACGTCGTGTCAAACGCACTGAGCGATACATAGTAAGTTCCAGCGTTCAAGTCGCCATTGATGCCACCGTCACCAAAACTCAGCTGACTTAGAAGATTGGGGGCACCGATATCGTCGTTGTCTGCAACCCGGTTGCCACTCGCATCATAGAGTCCCATTTCCGAATCGTTATCCGCATTCAAAGTCGAACCCAACGTATCAATGACCAGGGTGTCACCGTTTGCGGCGAGTACATCGGCATCGAGTTCAAATCGGTAGAAGATGACCTCGCGAGCTCGCAAATCATAGGCGCCTTGTGAAGTCGCACCTTCCGGCAGGGCCCCCAATGTCCGCACCACAGCCGGATTGGCTTCGACTGCACCCATATCGGCGACTCCACCAATCACGCGAGGGTCACCATTCTGGTCCGAGCCGCCGGAAAGGGCAGGATCCGCCGCATTGATGGCTGGACTGCCTTCCAACAACGCATGCGTCATCGTCCCGCTACCATCGTCTGCCAAAGCTCCAAGCATGGCACTTTGGCCAGTGATGTTATTCGCCGAGGTTCCCGTGAAACGGGTTTCCATCGTGTCGGCGACAAGGCTAAAGTTTGCGTCGACGTCACCCAAAATATCAGGGCCATTATTCGATGCCGTGTTGTCACTGAAAATGGAGTTCCTGACCGTCCCTGTCGTACCAAAGAACTCGACTCCGCCGCCATTGGGCGAATCGTTGAAGGCAACGGTACTCGAGAGGATTGTCGTAGCAGTATTGATCGCATGAATACCGCCACCGCCGAGGCCCGCATGGTTACCACTGAACGTGGAACTCGTAATATCGAGCGTGCCGCCGCTGACATTGATCCCACCACCGCGGCTTACCGCGTCGTTGTTGTCGATCACCGAATCAACAATGCTGACCGTGCCCGTTGAATTGATAGCCCCGCCGGTGCTTGAATCGTTGCTGGTAAGCCGACTACGAGTGACCGAAACGGACGTCGTCGAACTGCCAGCCTGAATGGCTCCGCCAACCAGCGCTGATGTACCACCGTCGCGAAGCGTAATGTCCTCCACGTTGAATTGACTGGTGGTACCAAGTACTTCAAACAGACGAGACGTATGGTCTCCGCTTACGACCAGATTGCTTTGCCCCAGCCCGTCGATCGTCAACGATTCGGAAACGACGAGTTGACCGTCCGTTACGTTGATCGTCTGGCCACTCAGACTCGAGTCGAAGGTGATCGTGTCGGCTCCAGGGTTCAAGTTGGCGAAGGCGACCGCCTCGCGGAGCGACGTTTCGCCGTCGGTGTTGTCGACCGTATCTGAGGCGGTAGTGATAAGGAGACTGGGAGCTTCAACATTCAAGCCAAAGTTGACGATGACGTCGCCCGTTTCGCTAAAGTTGGCGGACACGTCAAAATCGGTAGCGCCAAAATTGGCTATGTTAAAGTGAGTCACGGCGAGGTAATAGGTTCCAGCCGCGAGATCGTTGGTACCACCGTCTCCGAAAGTCAGTTTGCTTAATCGGTTGTCTGGTGCTGGAAATCCTCCGTCATCATTGACCTCAATCAGGTTCCCATTCGATGCGTAGAGACCAATGATTGAGTTGTTCACCGGTGATAGCTGCGTTCCCAATGTGTCAATTGTCAGGCTGTCACCACTTGCTGCCAGAACATCCGCATCCAGCTCGAAGCGGTAAAAGAACGCCTCATCGGGCCGCAAGGCGTAGGCGGGCTGTGAACTCATTCCCGGCGTCAACGAACCCAGCGTTCGCACCACCGCTGGATTGGCTTCGACGGCACCAATATCGGCGACTCCACCAATCACGCGTGGGTTACCGTTCTGGTCCGAGCCGCCGGAAAGGGCCGGATCCGCCGCATTGATGGCTGGACTACCTTCCAGCAACACATGCGTCATGGTTGGGCCACCATTGTCCGCAAGTGGTCCAAACACCAGATTCGGATCCACATTCTCGACGTTGCTGGCTCCGGTGATCGTCGCGCCGGTTGTGTCGCCGAACAGGCTGAAGTTCGCCGTGACAGGTCCCCGAAGGTCTCTCGCGAATCCCGTGTTGCCGGCGATCAATGTGTTCGTGATGGTGGTTGGATCGTTAGCGTCCGTTTCGATTCCACCACCAGTGTTGTTCACAATTGTGCTGCCGGTAATCGTCAAGGTTCTGTTGTGTGCATTGCCTCGAATGCCGCCGACGAAGGTGGCAGAGTTTCCACTTATAGTGGAACCGTCGATTGTTCCTGGCGAGTCAAAGAGGTCCATTCCTCCGCCGTATTCCGCCATATTGTTGCTAACGGTCGAGTCATACATCCGAAGCTCGCCGTTCGCTACGCTGATACCGCCTCCCCTTCCGGCAACATTTCCAGTGATTTCCGATTCGACGACTTCCACAACGCCATTACTTCGGATGGCGCCGCCTGTATCGTCGACGGTGTTCCCAGTCAGCCTACTGCGATAAATGCCAATGTTCGCGTCATTTTCAGAGAATATTGCACCGCCTGCATCGGCAATCGTCACGTCCTCGACGTTGAAATGTTCACCGGCCCCAAGCTGTACGTTGAACAATCGCGAATACGCATTCCCGACGATCGCGAGTTGATCGACTCCCAAGCCGCGAATTGTGACCGAGTCGGTTACGTTGAGATCGGACCCGGAAACTTCGATAGAATCAGTCGCAAGGCTGCTGTCAAACGTGATCACGTCGTCGCCGGGGTTGATATTGGCGAAAGCAACGGCTTCACGTAGAGACGTTTCGCCATCCGGGCTTGCAGGTTCGTCGACGGTTGTGACGAGAAGGGGGTTCGATTGATACTGCAATGAAAAATGATAGCTACCAGTCTGGGTGACATTATTGTTTTGGGCGACGCCGGTCACCGGGTCATAGGAACCAGGCAGGCCGCTGTCGGCGACTCCTATGTAGTAGATACCCGGTGTCGAAAAAGTATAGGAGAAGCTTGAGTCGCCAGACGAAAGCTCCATTCCCGTGCTGTCGAATAGACGCATCTCCGGACTGATACTGCCAGAGACATTGCTGAGGTCGAAGGAAACCTCATGCTCGGCCCCAGCGGCGAAAGAGACCATGTCGATGTCGATCGATGGGCTGATTGAGCCGGTAAGAGTTACCCCCGCTGCAAGAGGTTGGGCGTTGGCGATGGTGCCGTTGCTGTCCGTACCCAGATTCGTAGTTGTCAAAGTGAAGTTGCCGAAAGATGTCGATGCGTTCGTATCATCGTTTCCGGTATTAATATCGTATGCATCGTTCCGAAAGTCGGAAACGCCCAGGTAGTATGTTCCAGCCGTATCGAATCGGTACTCAAGGTATGAATCCAGGCTCGATGGCTCGACGCCTGGCCCAATTCCATCATCATCCGTCGCCAGCTCGGCGCCGGTCGCGTCGAACAAGCGTATGCGGGCATCCAGCGTTGTATCATCGCGATCAATGTCGAATCCAACAGCCTGACCAGCAGTCACGTCAAATCTGAATAGATCAACGTCCGTTGGCCGGTCGATTTCGAAGTTCGTGACGGTTTGAGAAGTTGAGATTGGGGCTGCTTCAGCAATTTCGTCGTTCGTGTCAAAGGTGTCACGAATTCCTATTGCGCCCACAAGTTGATCGATATGGCGCTGCGTCCTGTTGTTTATTTGACTATTCGTTCCGCTAAAAGAAAACTCGCGATCGCCGATCCGATCCTGAGCTGGCAAGTCAATTGCGCCCGTGCCCATGAGTGGCGGTAGTGAATTGGGAGTCACTATCCCCACCTTATTGATGTGGTTCAGGGAAACGCCGTGACCAATTTCGTGACTTGCCGTGCCAGCGATTGCGTCGACAGTGAATGCGAGATTTCCGGAACTGAGCGCGTTGGAAGGGGTCAAATTGGGGAGGTTTTGGATGTTATCGGTGTACACCGATCCAATCACTGAGCCGACGGCCACCACCCCCGGATCGCCATTCGCTTTGCGCGCATACTCAAGTCCGGTAACACCAAGCTGGCACGAATTGCCGCCGCACTGGACTAAATCACCAATCTGGATGTAGTAGTAGTCATTCGATCCGTTCGAGGGCGGCGTGCCAATGTTTCCGATCTCAAATTCAATATCCAGGTCGTATCCGAAAGGAATCGGACTGCGCTGATCATTGTCGAATGTCACGATATCGTCGTAGTGACCGACGACTTGCTGCCAAATTGCAGTTGTCACTGTTCCAAATGCAGCCGCTGAAAATCCATACGCCGTCACGTCAAACGTACCTACGACATTACCAAAGCCATCGGTCGTATTGGCTTGTCCCGGATCGTTGAAATCCAGAACGATGGTCAGGGGATCATCGTCATGTCCACGCGGCTGTGCCGTTGGATCGTGAAGATCGCCCTTCCATGCTGAGAGTGGCCAGGTGTCTCCATGATGGTGGTGCCCGTCACCCATGAAATGCCCGCCGCCCAGGTCAGTGCCAAGTTCAGCCGCTGGCCCGCAACAGCCCGCACATGCGCAGCCGGGTGGATGCGCCATCCCGGTGTCTCCCATCAGGTCCGCGACAGATGACAGCAGGTCTGCGGCCAGCAGTTGCCGATCTTCCAGCGACTCAAGGCCGAGTGTTTTCTTGTTTCTTTTCGTTGATTTCTTGACGCTGCGACGACCGGGTTTGCGATTGGCCATTGAGTTGTCCTGTGTGTAAGTGAATAACCATGAGAAACGGAAAATAGTTGATAGGCAGTTGTCCCTCCGTGATGAGTGCCTCCACGAAGTAAAACGAAAGCCCGTTACGGGAAAATTTTTCATGTCGAATACGACCAAAATCCGTTGAATCCGGGCTCCCATTGCCGCCACGCGAACCGGCTGCGATAGCGGTTTCACCTGATAACAAGCAGGAATCAGCAGATCCCACTCCCGGCGAGCCGGGTGGGAACGCGGCATGGATCTCATTCGCCAGTCGTTTGGCATTTACTACTCGGCGCTTTCACCTCGGCATGGCCGTTGAGGCTCCGGCACAACGATCACTCGATGCACACCCGGCAGCTGACGCAGCCGGCTCGCCAGGAACCGTTTTTGTTTGCCTTTTCACAATTTCTGAGGGCGGAAACATTGGCAATTCACGCTGCAGCTAACGCAGCCGGTGCGCCATTCACTTGTGGAACTTGCTATAGTCACGCAAAGAAACTTTTCTGACCGCTGCTGGAGAATCGTCGAGTTGAGTGCAACTAACGACAAGGGTGATAACGATGGTGAGGGAACGTCCAAATCGCTCATACAGCGAGTCCGCTCCAATGACCAGGATGCCTGGGACACGCTCTGCGGGATTTACGGCCCGCTCGTCTATGAATGGGCCCGCAAATCAGGCCTCAAGAAGCATGATTCGGAAGATATCGTTCAGGAAGTATTTCGCCGGGTTGCGACTCGCGTAAGCGACTTTGAACATGGCAACAGCAACAGTACGTTCCGCGGTTGGCTGTGGACGATCTGCCGAAATTCCATCACGGATCGCTATCGGAAACTGGCTGGCGATCCGGCTCAGGCCGAAGGCGGCTCGTTTGCGATGGAGCGGGTGCAAAACGCACCTGACTGGATCGGCAATGAGGACGCATCCGAGCCAGAATTAAGTTCCAAAGAGGAAGCGGCACTGCTGCGGCGTGCTCTCAAGCTGATAGAAAACGACTTCGCCGCGCACACCTGGCAAGCGTTCTGGGAATTTACCATTGAGGGAATTTCGGCGAAGGATGTTGCGCACAAAGCAGGGATGAGCGAATCAGGAGTTCGGCAAGCCAAGTTCCGCGTGCTCGCGCGGCTGAAAGAAGAACTTGGCATCTTCTAAAAACGACCTGGTAATCCAATGGACAAATGCAAACACTATCTGTCGGAGCCAACGTGCCTGTTGAGGCAGCTTGCCGAAGGCTCAGCGGACGCAAGCGTTTCCTGGTGCAATCACTGCGATTCGACTCGAGCCGAGTTTGAGCTCCAACCTGCGCTCGTCGAGCAAGTCGCCACGGAAATCACCACTTCGTTCGGTGCCGAATCTGGACATGCCCGTGCCGCTGAACTGGCTCGCGCCGGAATGGCATTTGCCAATTCTCCCGAAGGCACCGCATTGCAAGTTCGCTGTCCCAGTTGTGGCAGTCGCTCGGAGGTTGCCGACAATTCGACGATCAACAACTTCGCCTGTTTGACTTGCAATGAGTCGATACAGATCGTCGATCGGCAAACAGGCGATGGCCTTGCCACGCGTCGTGTAGGGCATTTTGAATTGCTGGAACAAGTCGGTTCAGGCAGCTTTGGAGTCGTCTGGAAAGCGAACGACACGGAACTGGACCGTACCGTCGCGATCAAAATCCCGCGTCGAGAACAGTTGTCCGCCAAAGAGATTGAAGATTTTGTCCATGAAGCACGGGCCAGTGCGTCGCTGAATCATCCTCACATCGTCAGCGTCCATGAGATTGGTCGTGCCGACGATCTGGTCTACATCGTCAGCGATTTTGTGGAAGGCGCGACCCTGGACGAGTACTTGTCCGGCTCGTTGCTCAGTGGCAAAGAAGCCGCCACGATTTGCGCCACGATTGCCGATGCGCTGGACCACGCTCATGAAAAAGGTGTCGTGCATCGCGATTTGAAACCGGCCAACATTGCGTTTGATGCTCAGCTAAAGCCGACGATTATGGATTTTGGGCTCGCACTTCGCGGTGGTACCGAGATGACCATGACGGCTGACGGGAAGATCCTGGGAACGCCCGCCTATATGTCTCCAGAGCAGGCACGCGGTGAATCCGGTCAGGCCGACCGGCGAAGCGATGTCTACTCGCTGGGAGTCATTCTCTATCAAATGCTGACGGGTGAGCGCCCGTTTCGCGGCAACTTGCGGATGCTGCTCAAGCAAATCATGCACGACGAACCGCCCAATCCACAGCGGCTGAACAGTGCAGTACCTCGCGACCTCGCCACGATTTGCCTGAAGTGCCTGGAGAAATCGCCGGAGCGCCGTTATGCAACGGCTGGTGAATTAAAAGCCGACCTCGACCGCTTCCGAGAAGGGCGACCGATCGCGGCGCGACCCGTTTCTGCGCCGGAACGCGGTTGGCGATGGTGTTCCCGCAACCCCGTGCCCGCGGCGCTTGGTTCCCTGTTATTCGTCTCGCTGGTCGCCGGCACTGCCGTTAGCACGTGGAAGTGGCGTGACGCAACGGTCGCAGCCGCCGAAGCAAAAACGTCGGCGATGGAATCCCAAAGTTCAGCGAAGCGGTCAGACGATGTGCTGGCGGTGGTCACAGAGTCCTTTGAAAGCGCGAACCCTGAACAGGGTGGCACGGCAGACATGACCGCCAAAGATGTCTTGTTTCGGGCGCAAGAGATCCTCGCCGACTCGAAGCTGGACGCATTGGGCCGTGCGAGGGTCCTGGCTTCCTTGAATGACTGCTTTATCGGGGTAGGAGAATTCGACTCAGCCGTCACGGTCGCAGAGCAGGAACTGGCACTGCAAAATCAGGATGGCGATCTTGAAGCGAGGCTGGGAGCAATGACTCGCCTGGCGATCGCGTGCCGCAAGACCGGGCAACTCGACCGGGCACTGCCTCTTGCGGAAGAGGCCTTGCAGTTGGCCAAATCGAAACTCTCGAATGATGACGAGCTGCTGCTAAGTGCAAAGACTGCGGTTGCGGTCGTGCTTGCAGACTTGGATAAAATGGATCGCTCGATTCAGTTGAAAGAGGAGATTCTCGAATCGCATCGTCGCGTTGCTCCCGGTTCCTATACCGCGTTGAAGGCAGCCAACACGTTGGGAGCAGGCTATCGGCAGGCTGGCAGGATCGATGACGCGCTCGCGATTTTTGAACCACTTCTCAAGTCATTTATGGACTTGGTGGGGCCGGAGGACACGATGACGCTGACTGTCCAAAACAATCTGGCGGAGGCCTACGAAGCCAGCGGCAGGGTAGATGACGCGATTGAGATCAACGAAGAATTGCTACAGAACCGGATTGCCAAGCTTGGTGAGCGACACGCCGACACCATTTCGACGATGAACAATCTCGCCTTCGCCTACCAGTCGAACGGGCGCATCGACGAAGCGATCGAACTGTTCAAGAAGACACTATTGTTCAGCCAGGAACAGCTCGGCGAAGACCATCCCTCAACGATGGTTTTGACAAACAACCTGGCAATGACTTACTGGAAAAACCGGCAACTGGACAAGTCGGTGCCGATGTTTGAAAAAGTTCTCAGTCATCTGATCGAGACTGTGGGGCCCGATCATATTCACGCCAGGATGACAATGGGAAGTCTGGGAGTCAACTATGCGGATGATGGCCAGTACGAACGGGCGATCCCTTTGCTGAAGAAAGTTTATGAGTCGAGCAAAGGAACTCAAATTGACAATCGGCAGGCCAAATCGTTGATGAATGCATACATCAATGCCGGAAAACGCGACGAGTTGCTGGTTATCGTGGACGAACAGCTGGAGTGGATCGCAGAGAGGGAATCAGCAGATTCGGTGGAGTCTCTCGATTTTCGCGCAAGTCTCGTGTGGAACTGCATCCGAATAGAGGAATGGTCCCGTGCTGAAGAGTTGCTGGACGCAATTGCTTCCGATGGTGCGCACCTGAGCGACGAAGACTGGAGATTGCATCGGATCGACAGTTTGCGGGGCGCGATTCGACTGGGGCAGGGCAAACCGGACGAGGCCGAAACGCTTCTAAAGCAAGGGTTTGAAGGGTTGCAGGAAAAGCAACCTGAAGCTTCACGTGAATTGCTCGTCGTCACTGCCGAGCAACTGGTCGAATGGGCGACAACCGTCGATTCGGACGAACTGGCGCAATGGGAAGCGGAACTTCAGAAATTGACTTCTGAGGGCGATTGAACCCTGTTAAAGACAGACTTCGAACAGGCTTTTTTGTGAGGTAATTCACGTCGAAATTTGCCACTCTGCCCGGCGGATACCTCGAAGGGTGGGGCGTTGTTCGTCACAATTGTCGTCATCGAATCAACTGCACAGCCCAACCGTGATTCATTTCGAATCCGCTCTCTGCAGCACCCACATCTCTGGAACGACCTTCCTGTCCAATTACCATCAGAAAGAGGGCAACTCAACACACATCAAACACACTTCCCAGACAACACATTATGGCTCGCCGATCTCTTCTTTACCGACTGGCAAAGCGCGTGCTTTTGCTCGACGTGACACACCTCTTCTTTTCTTCCACGGCAACGATTCCGTTTGAAGCTGGCAAGTTTCAGTTTCGCAAACTTCAAAGCAGCGACATCATCCGTTTCGCGAAAGATCCCAAAACGGATCTGGATGCAGGAATGGCTCATCGACTTGATTTCGGAATCGATGATTGCTTTGCGGCCTTCGACGGCCCCACTCTCGTGGGCTATTGCTGGGTGGCCCGACAGAATATCGAGCCGAATCACAATGAAGGAGACCACCCGGCGACTGGTGTCGGCGTCTCTTTTCCAGATGACACTTGTTTCCTGTATAAGGCGTTCACCAATCCAGACTGGCGAGGTCAGCAGGTGTTCCCTCGCGTTATGGGATATGCCGCGCAGCAGCTTGGCCGACGGGGAATCCTGCGAGTCACAAGTACTACCGATTGGTCAAATCAGCCGGCGATTCGAGCTTTCGAGCGAAGCGGCTTTGAAAGTATTGGCAAAATCTGGCGGATTGGCAGAGTCCCCTCTTTGACCCTGTGTCCTGCCAAAGCCAGTGAGTTCGGGATTCAGACCGGTTCCAGGGCAAAGTGCACTTCCAGAAAAATGCCAGCGGCTACTCTGGATCACGCCTTTGCCTAACTTGCGACTTCGTATCTATAAAGTCGCCGAACTATCCTAATTGAGTGCTTCTTTTTGTAGTGCGATTTGATATCCTGCGCGTTTGACAAAACTGGCAGCATCAACGCATGAAGGGAGACACTGCAATGAAGAGTTGTTTGAATGTCGTCACCATTCTGGTGGCACTTGTCGTCGTCGACTCGGCAACCGCAGGCAGTTTCGGAGACAGACTTTTTGGGCGCAAGGACTGCTGCCCACAGAAACAAATTGTCGGATATCGTTGGGTACCGGCGCCAACTTGCCGTGTTTCGACGCCTGTTGTTTCAACACCGATCATATCGACGCCAGTCTACTCGGCACCGATAACCTATTCGGCACCGATCGTATCGGCGCCAGTAGTGTCGGCTCCTGCCAGACGCTGCTGTAATTGCTGCTGTTGTTGCTGCTGCTGCTGCGGCGGCGGCGGGGGAAGTATGGGCGGATACGTTTCATCCGCCGATTCATTCCAATTGGCCGAAGACGTCACCTACGAATCATTCGCAGGCGCCCTCGAAAATCCGGTCGACGCCGAGGTCTCTTCCGAAGGCGTTTTTGTCGAAGGCGACATGCCAATGGAAGAATACAGCAGTGGCGAGAGCATCGACGGCATATTCGATGACGGTTCGATGAGCCACCTTCCGATCGAAGATCCGACTCCAGCGGATGCGGGTAAAAGCGACGCGGATGGTGGTGACGATGTAGACGACGATCTTACCGACAGCCTTGAAGATGCGCTCGGTGCCAGAAAAGCCAAAACCGGATTCTCGGCGAATACCCGGTTGGTGTTCGTTCCCAAGAAGCGCTCGACTCGAAGCAACGCTCGATCCAGTCGCATTGTGACTAGCTCCCACAAACGATCTGGCCAGTCGCAGATTCAGTTTGCTCGCAGTCAGCGAACAACTACCAGGGCGAAACGTTCGCCACAAAAGTCATCAAAGCCAGTCATGCGACTGATCTTTGCACCCGTCAAAAAGTAGGCGCTGAATTTCCCCGGAGTGAATCCCGCGCCATTCGAATCCGCCCAGCAAACGCGGCATAGCCATCGGCTTTGCCGCGTTTCTTCGTGACTAGCGGCCTGGCGAAAATCTCGTTCTACTGGTTGGGCAACCAGCTGCAAAAGAACGCCGGTGAATCGACGACGAATCGAAAAGAGAAAACGATGCCATCTATTCAAGCTTTCCACGGAATTCGGTACGACCTTGGACACGTCGGAGCCCTGAGCGACGTCATCGCGCCGCCCTACGACGTCATCGACGAAGCGATGCAGACCGAGCTGTACGAAAAGCACCCGGCCAACGCCGTGCGGCTGATTCTCAATCGCCAGGAACCAGGCGACAGTGGCGACGAGAAGTATCAGCGAGCCGCCAATTTTCTCAAGAATTGGCGTCGCGAAGGGCTGCTGCAAACCGAAGCCCAAGCCGCCATCTATTGCTACACGCAGACGTTCACCTGGGAAGGCGAAGAGTTTACGCGTACGGGCTTTATGAGTCGCGTAAAACTGGAACCATTCGGTACTGGCAAAATTTATCCGCACGAGGAAACTCATTCCGCAGCGAAGGCCGATCGGCTCAAGCTCATTTCCAACTGCAAAGCGAATCTCAGCCAGATCTTTGGTGTCTTTCCTGATGATTCGAACGACGTCAGTAATTTACTCAAGCGGGTCACCGCGGATTCGGCTCCACTCGAAGCCACCGATCACCTGGGCGTCGTTCACCGGATGTGGCCCGTGACCGACGTGCAGACGATCACCGAACTCCAGGCCATCATGGATCCCAAACCGACGTATGTCGCCGACGGCCATCATCGCTACGAGACGGCATGCAACTACCATGCGGCTCTTGCTGAAAACGGAGATCTGCCAGACGATCACGCGTCGAACTACGTGCTGATGATGAATATCGGTATGAGCGACCCTGGCATGATTGTCCTGCCGACTCATCGACTTTTCCGCGGACTTCCCGAACTTACCAGTGACGAGTTGGTGGCAAAAATCGGTGAGTGCTTTGATACGCGAATCGCTGGCGAAGGCAGTGATCTGGCGGAAATGATCTGGGAGGAGATCGCTACCGAAAATGAACAGGGAACGCTTGGGTTGTTCACCTCAAAAGACGAGCGATGGGTCGTCGCCAGAATCAATGATGCGGGACGAGCCAAAATGGCGGAACTCGCTTCGGATCGCAGTGAAGACTGGCGAGGGCTGGGCGTCAGTATTCTCCACCGCTTGCTGATGGAAAATCTGCTCGACGCAAACGACCTTCCAAAACCGATGTACGTCCATTCGGTGGACGAAGTCATCTCGGGGCTCGACGAAGGCGATACGGCTGGTCGCGATGCAACAGGCCAACAAGGGCAGGGCGGAAGCTTCCCACTGGCGGCTTTGGTGATGCCGGCGACTCTTGATCACGTGCGAAAAATCAGTGAGCACGGGGAGCGGATGCCCGCCAAAAGCACATACTTTTTTCCCAAGCTGCTCAGCGGCCTGGTTTTCAATCCCGTCGACTGATCAGGAAATCGGCCGATTACAGCCGATTTCGCCTTTATGAGACCTCCGCCACGACAAGAAATTCTGTAAGCCATCGGAATCCAACACGTCAGTCTCTCTGAATAGCGGAGAACTTCGGCCGAAACTGGCTTGAACTGATCGGCGGGTTTCGCCGATGATTATGTTCAATTGATGAACAACATGCCGCACCACACCGAACAACTAATCGAGGATTCCTTTGTCTACTGGAAATAATTCAGGCTTCGCTCCGGCGATCCTGTTCGCAATTGCAGGCGTCGCGCTGTACCTGCTGTTTGGCGGAGGAAGCGGTGGCGTCGCCAGCTTTAAGTCACAACCATTGCCGGCGATCCATACGAACGCTGCCGCGACGTGGCTAAACGCCGACGGGCCGATCTCGCTGGATTCGCTCAAAGGCAAAGTCGTCTGGCTCGAGTTCAGTTTTCTCCACTGAGGCGGTTGCGTCGCGATGACGCCCCACTTGGTCAAGTGGCACAAGCAGTTTGCGGATCAGGGACTTGTCATCATCGAGATCGACAACGGCAAAATGGATCGACTCGAAGATCTACGGGAGCACGTTTCTTCAGCCGGAATTGAATTCCCGGTTATTCACGATGCGGGCGGGCGTATCTGTTCCGAATTTGGTGCGAGGATGTACCCGACGGCGTATCTGATTGATCGCGAAGGGCAAGTCGTTTGGGAGGGGAATCCAAACGGTAACCGGCAGCTTTCCATCTTGAAAAGCACACTTTAGACGATGATTCAAGGCAACAGGACAAGGATGTCGCAATGATTTTCGCGCTGATGACATTTGTTTTGGCCATCTTGAAAGTCTTGCTCATCGTCATTTTGGCGTCGCTGGTTCTTTATCACGGCGTCAACATTGTCACTTATGTCATCACAGCCATCCGTTTCGCTGGCAGGCCGAAACGAGGCAGGGATTTCGCCAACTACCTTCTCGCCAGCTGCATGCTGGTGGCGAACTCTTTATTCATGGCCCTATACAGCGGCGCGATATTCTCTCTGGGACGCTCTCTCTAAGCGCCAAAATACTCGCAAAATGCAGGCACGACGTCGAATATCTTGCAAGCGAGCGAGATCTTCAACCTGCGCACGACTGAAGCCAATTCCGTGACAACCCAAACGTGATGACATCCAAACGTCTCTCTGTCACCTACGGGTTCTTCGCCGAATGCGTGGATGCGAGGTTTCTTCGTGCCTCGAATTCGTGCCTCGAAACTAGCGATGCTCATCAGTGATAGCACGCAACAAGACCAGCCCCGATCGAGTGCTAGCACCCACGTGTTTCACGTGAAACGCAATCTGATCGCAGACTACCTGTTTCACGTGAAACGCAAAGTCTGACATTTGCTTGATGGACAACTGACGCCAGCAAGTTGGCTTGCGCCCGATTCTGCTCAACCAAGCGCAACTCGCTGGCGAGCCGGCTGCGTCAGCTGCCGGGTGTGCGGGACGGAGCGGATTGTAGTGAAGAGGCACCATGCAGGCTCGTCGTCGGCTTGCAGATCTAGAGTTCCCGAGCAGATTCCACCCGGCAGCTCACGCAGCCGGTTCGCCTGAAACCAACCAAGCGAAACTCACTGGCGAGCCGGCTGCGTCAGCTGCCGGGTGTGCGGGATGGAGCGGCTTGTAGTGAAGAGGCATCATGCAGGCTCGTCGCCGGCTTGCAGATCTAGAGTTCGCGAGCAAATTCCACCCGGCAGCTCACGCAGCCGGTTCGCCTGGAACCGATACGGGATCTTTAACAAGATCCACTACTTACGAACCCACCCCCTTGCCGTCCGCATTCTGGAGCGCCAGCCGATCCCACTGGTTCCACGTGAAACAACCTTCCGCTTCGAAAACTGCCATTTCAATTGTTGCGACATTGCCTCTAAAATCTCGCCACGAATCGACTGGATCCGTACTCGATTCCACCAGTTGGAGAATCCTGTCTTGGTCAGAACATTGTGCATTGCCAATCAGAAAGGCGGAGTTGGTAAGACAACCACCGCAATCAATCTGGCGGCATGCCTTGCGCTGGCGGACAAGGAAACATTGCTTGTGGATCTCGATCCCCAATGTAATGCGACCACTGGATTGGGACTGCAACCGCTGGAGCGGCACCCCTTGGTGACTGGGCAATCACCAGCCGAAGCCACTATACCCACTGGAACACCCAAGCTCTCCATGCTGCCCGGAAGCCGCAGCTTTGGCGATACCCAGCGACTTGCGGAAGAGGGCCCGGAATGTACAAACCGGCTGCGAAGGTACCTCGCTCAGGCAGCGGCAACCAGCGACTTTATTCTGATCGACAGCCCGCCTTCACTGGGGCCTTTGACCGAAGCCGCCTTGTCGGCATCGAGTGAAATCCTGATGCCGATTCAGTGCGAGTACTTTGCCATGGAAGGTTTGACTCAGATGATCCAGGTGATCAAGCGAGTCATGCAGCAACCAGAACAGAAGTTGGAGTTCGGAGGAATCCTGCTCACGATGTACGACCACACGCTGGAGTTGGCGGCGGAGGTTGATCAGGAGGTGAGGGAGTTCTTCGGCGAGATTGTTTTTGAAACGGTGATACCACGCGACGTCAGTGTGTCCGAAGCCCCAAGCTTCGGCTGCTCCGTGGTTGAACATGCTCCGCGAGCCAGGGGGGCTCGGGCGTACATTGAACTTTGCATGGAGGTGCTGGAGCGATGAGTAAGAATCGAAGATTGGGTCGCGGATTGTCGGCGCTACTTGGAACGGATCCTCCTGACAAGTCGCCACCGGCGGACGAAGCGGTCCCTGAATCTCGTCCAGCCGCCAGGAGTTCACAACCTGCTAGCACGGACGCCGCCAGGCGAGTCGATCCACCAACGACGACGCCATCCGCCAAACCGAAAATCGCCGCAACCAGGCAGCCGCCGGAATCAGCTTCGCCGATTTTGTCGAAGCAACCGGGTGATGTCGAGTTGCTTTTAAGCGTCAACCTGATCGAAGTGAATCCGTTCCAGCCGCGTAAAGAGTTTGGCGAATCAGAAATTGCGTCGCTCGCCGAGAGTCTCAAGGAACACGATCTGCTCCAGCCGGTTTTGGTGCGCCGAGTCGGTAAGAAGTATCAGCTGATTTCTGGCGAGCGTCGTTTGCGAGCCGCAAGGTTGGCTGGCTGGCGAAAGATTCCCGCGCGACTTCGTGAAGCCGACGACCGGCTGGTTGCCGAATTGGCAATTGTCGAAAACTGGCAGCGAAAGGATCTCAATCCGATCGAAAAAGCCCTGTCATTCAAGCGCTACCTTGATGAGCACAATTGCCGTCAGGAAGATCTAGGTGACCGGCTAAAAATCAATCGTTCGACGATCGCCAATCTGTTGCGGCTGCTGGAGCTACCAGCCGAAGTCCAACGGGCATTGCAGCAGGGAGCCATCACGCAAGGGCACGCGCGGGCACTCTTGCCGCTGGGCGATCGGCGTGAGCAGATTCAGTATTGTAAGCGGATTGGCGCGGAAGGACTGAGCGTCCGAGCCATCGAGCGGATGGTGTCCGAGCAGACACGGCAAGACGACGGGCCGACGATCAAGCGATCGACGGCAAAGCAGAATCGGAATGCCCAGATCGGCTCGATGGAGAAAGAGCTGCAGCGATCGTTGGGCACCAAGGTCGAGATCAAGACCGGCTCAGCCGGGCGGGGGAAGTTTGTGGTTCACTTCAAGAACCACAAGGAATTCGAGCGATTGCAGGCATTCCTGATGGATGAGCAACAGGGCCGACGGCGGGCTCGGGCGTAGTGGTGTAGGGCGACGGGCCGGTTTTGGCGAGTTTGCGGATTTTAACGGTCCGTCCTTGCCAATAGCGATTGCCGAGGCGAACCTCGCCAGCTAACATACGTCCTTCATTGGTGGTCCAGTACTTGGGCTCGATATGAATCGGGGCGTGGCGCAGTCTGGCTAGCGCACCTGCTTTGGGAGCAGGGGGTCGAAGGTTCGAATCCTTTCGCCCCGACTTTTATTCGACATCGCGATATTCTTCGGCGGCTCCGTCCGCCGTTTTTTTATGCGCTGATTGCACATTTTCCTGGGCTTCGATTATCAGCCCGAAGTTCTGCAGCAGTGCAATCCAGCCCATATCGTGGCCGCGTCACAAGAGATGGTAGCTGCGAGTCGATTGCCACTGATTGCAACCGATTGCAACTGGCCGCAATTCGAATCGCCGTGTATCCTCCCCATAGATCACCCAGCGACTTATTCTGACCAAGGCGGCACCGATGAAGGCTTTCGAAGCAACCAAATTCTTTTTTGACCAAGCCGCCGATCAGCTCGATCTGAACAAGAACGTCCGGAAGCTCTTGTTGACTCCGCAACGCGAAGTTCAGGCTCAAGTCGCGATTGAAATGGACGACGGCCAACTGAACACGCTTGTTGGATATCGCGTTCAACACAACAACGCTCGCGGCCCGTACAAAGGTGGACTGAGATATCACCCGCATGTCGATCTGGATGAAGTCCGGGCGCTCGCGTCGTTGATGACGTGGAAAACCGCGGTCGTCAATTTGCCATACGGCGGAGCCAAGGGTGGGATCGCGATTGATCCGCGGCAGCTCTCACGTCGCGAGCTGGAATTTATCACTCGCAAATTCGTCGATCAGATTCACACCTTTATCGGGCCGGACATTGACATTCCAGCTCCGGACATGGGAACCACAGCCGAAGTCATGGCGTGGATCATGAACCAGTACAGCAAGTACCACGGGTTTAGCCCGGGCGTAGTAACGAGCAAGCCAGTCGAACACTACGGATTGCCGGGCCGTGAAGAAGCCACCGGTCGTGGTGTTGGTTTGTTGACTCATAAGGTGACCGGGCGTCTGGGGCACAAGGCGAATGAAACGCGAGTCGCCATTCAGGGGTTTGGTAACGTTGGCACGCACGCAGCGAAATTTCTCTGTCAAATCGGGTACAAGATCGTGGCGATCAGTGATCACACACTTGCCGTTTATAACAACGACGGAATCGATGTGAATGAAGCGATGCGTCATGCGTATGCGAATGATCGCATGCTTAAAGGCTTTAAGGGCGGTGACAACATCACGAATGAGGAGCTTCTTGCCCTGGATGTTGATGTTCTCATCCCAGCCGCGATTGGTGGTGTGATTACGGAAGAGAATGTTGACTCGATTAAGGCCAAAGTCATCGTGGAAGGGGCGAACGGTCCGACGTTTCCACTCGCCGATGTGAAACTCGCCGAACGCGGCACGATTGTCTTGCCTGATATTCTGGCAAACGCTGGCGGTGTATCCGCGAGCTATTTCGAGTGGGTCCAGAATCGCCAGCATTACATCTGGAAAATGGATCGCGTCCGTCAGGAACTCGACTCGGTCATGACCAAGGCCTTCGACGAAGTCTGGTATCACGCGCAGGAACACAAAGTCTCACTCCGAATCGCTGCGTTCATGATCGCGATCGAGCGGGTGAAGTACGCAACCGCGCTCGTGGGGATTAACTGACTTCCGCGAAGCGGAAGTTAGTTAATCAGTTGCGAGTGTCGAGTTGCGAGTGTCGAGTTG